>JABDLV010000156.1 GCA_013001815.1 Bacteroidia bacterium | reverse complement strand
GGCTCAACACCACCAACAGCACAAAATAACGCAACAGCTCCGTCTAAGATTCTTAAAGACCTTTCTACTTCAACAGTAAAATCAACGTGGCCAGGAGTATCAATGATGTTTACTTTAAACTCTTCATCTTTAAATTTCCAATATGTAGTGGTCGCAGCAGAAGTAATTGTAATACCTCTTTCTTGCTCTTGCTCCATCCAGTCCATAGTAGCAGCACCATCATGCACCTCACCTATTTTATGAGTAAATCCAGTATAGTATAAAACACGCTCAGTCGTAGTCGTTTTACCAGCATCAATGTGTGCCATGATACCTATGTTTCGCGTATATTTTAAATCTTTTGCCATTTTAATAATGTCTACTATATATATGTATTAAACTCTAAAGTGAGCAAATGCTTTATTAGCTTCTGCCATTCTATGTGTATCGTCTTTTTTCTTAACCGATGCCCCTTCGCCTTTAGCCGCAGCTACAATTTCGCCAGCTAATCTTTCTGCCATCGTTTTCTCATTTCTCTTGCGTGCAAATGAAATCATCCATTTCATGCCTAAAGCTATCTTACGAGAAGGCCTTACCTCACTCGGTATTTGGAATGTAGCACCACCTACTCTACGGCTTTTTACTTCAACACCAGGCATTACATTGTCTAATGCTTTCTTCCATGTTTCTAGTCCACCTTCTTCACTTTTCTTCTCAACCAATTCTAAAGCGTCATAAAATATTTTGAAGGATAGATTTTTCTTTCCATCAACCATCATGTTATTTACAAAACGGGTAACCGTACGATCGTTATATCTTGGATCTGGAAGTAGTACTCGTTTTTTAGGTCTTGATTTTCTCATCTCGGTTTAGCCTGTTTATTTCTTTGGTCTTTTCGTTCCGTATTTTGATCTTCTTTGTGTTCTACCTTCTACACCCGAAGTATCTAGTGCTCCTCTAATGATGTGGTATCTAACTCCCGGTAAATCTTTAACTCTACCACCTCTTATCAGTACTATACTATGCTCTTGTAAATTATGTCCTTCACCAGGTATGTAAGCAGTTACTTCAAACTTATTTGTAAGACGTACACGTGCCACTTTACGCATGGCTGAATTAGGTTTTTTGGGTGTGGTAGTGTAAACACGAGTACACACTCCTCTGCGCTGAGGACAAGAAGTTAAGGCAGGAGATTTACTCTTATCCTTAAGTTTAGTGCGACCTTTCCTAACCAACTGTGAAATAGTAGGCATTTTTTACTTTTAAAACGTTTTAATTTATAGTATTTTACCCTTAAATTTAAGGAACGGCAAAGGTACAAGATCTTTTGAATTTCACAACGTAGGCTAAAAAAAAATTATACGCCTATTTTCTACATAAAAACGGCCATTTTTCAGCTAAAAATCGACCTCGGAAAAGCTCAGCACAAGCCGTAAAAACTGACCCCTAAATTGCTCAAAATTTTTGGTTTTACAATCGGTTTATCCTAAGATTATTAGGATGTGGATTCAAGAGGGCTATTTATCTATTTCAGGTTGAGTAAAACTGTTCAAACTTTTGAGATTTTCAATGGCCAGAACAAAATCAGGCATGGCTTGGACTGCTGCCTCAAATTGTTGTTTTGCTTCTTCAGTTTTTTGTAAGTCTTTGAACATCACTCCTTTAAGGTTGTGACATGCCGCTTTAAGGCTAACTTCCTGGCCCTTATTTTCACCGTAATTTAGGTACACTTTTTCTTCGGCTCCATTTGGGCTTTTGATTATAAAATCAGCTGTTGCATTGCATTCACCATAACGTTGCAGATTGTATTGCAGCACAGCTAGTTGATAACCATGCTGTATCCGCTCCCCATTATTGAATAGCTTTTCATAATAATCTACGCTTTCCTTCAAATTGCCCATTGCCTGTAATGAAATGGCCTTTATTTCCATAACTTGCTGATTATCAGGCTCTTTTTCTAATACCTCCGAGGCCATTTTGTCAGCTAAAAAGTAAAAACCTTGGGCCAGGTAGATTCGTGCCAATGAGTCTTTTAAGTGATAATTTTCTGGGTTTTCAGCCAGCATATAGTAAAGTGCAGCTCTTGCTACTTCAAAATCTCCATTTTTTGAGGCGGTTTCATACATGGTTGCTGCAACAGATTTTTTTTTCGGTGCCTGATCTTGCTGAACAGACTCCTGAACTTTTCCTTTTTTCTTTTTGGCGTTTTGAGCAAAAACCAAACTAGGCAAAACAGCAAAAGCTAAAAGTGTGATTATTGTTTTCATTGTTAAAAATATTAAATGAATAATGCGGCCAATCTACAGATAAGCAGATGTAAATTAAGTAATTTTGTTCTTTCAATTCCCTTATTCATGTCAAACTATTTAGAAGAGTTAAATCCTGAACAAAAAGCCGCTGTGCAATGTACTGATGGTCCGGTAATGATTATTGCCGGAGCCGGTTCTGGAAAAACAAGGGTTTTAACTTATAGAATAGCTTATTTGATGGAGCAGGGAGCCGATGCATTCAATATCCTATCCTTAACTTTTACCAATAAGGCTGCCAGAGAAATGAAAGGCCGAATTGGATATATAATGGGTGATGAGGCCAAGAACTTGTGGATGGGAACCTTTCACTCTGTATTCTCTAAGATTCTAAGAATGGAAGCCGGCAATATTGGATTCAACAACAATTTTACCATATACGATTCTGATGATTCTAAAAGCTTAATGAAAAGCCTCATTAAAAATGAAGGGTTAGATGATAAGATTTACAAAGTAAATTCTGTTCTAAACCGCATTTCATCGGCAAAAAACAATCTTATCCATTACCAAGAATATCAGAATAACGACCACCTGGTTTCTGAAGACAAAATTGCCGGCAGACCAAGGCTAGGCCAATTGTATGAAGCTTACTGCAGAAAATGCAAAGCATCTGATGCAATGGATTTTGATGATTTACTCTACTACATGTATGTGTTACTTAAGAATCATCCTGATGTATTGAACAAATATCAAAATAAGTTCAAATATATTTTGGTTGATGAGTTTCAAGACACCAACTATGCTCAGTATGTGATTATTAGAAAGCTTGCCGCAAAACATGAAAATATTTGTGTTGTTGGAGATGATGCTCAAAGTATTTATGCTTTTAGAGGAGCAACTATTCAGAACATTTTAAATTTTGAAAAAGATTATTCAGACTTAAAAACATTTAAGCTAGAACAAAATTATCGTTCCACTAAAACCATAGTACAAGCAGCCAATTCTGTTATTAAAAACAACCAGTATCAGTTAGACAAAGATATTTGGACACAGAATGACAATGGCAATCAAATTAGATTACTAAAGGCGCTAAGCGATAATGAGGAAGGGCATTTGGTGGCTAACACCATTTTTCAAGACAAGATGAATTTGCAAATGCCAAACAAAGATTTTGCAATTCTTTATCGAACCAATGCACAGAGTCGTTCCATGGAGGAAGCACTGAGAAAACTAAACATACACTATCGCATTTACGGTGGCATTTCGTTTTACAAACGAAAAGAAATTAAAGACTTGTTGGCTTATTTCAGATTGAGTATTAACCCACAAGATGAAGAAGCATTTAAACGCGTAATAAATTATCCGAAAAGAGAAATTGGCAAAACCACAATGGATAAATTATCCATTGCCGCAGATGCAAAACAAATAAGCATTTGGGATATCTGTGAAAACA
Organism: Bacteroidia bacterium; assembly: GCA_013001815.1. Lineage (GTDB taxonomy): Bacteria > Bacteroidota > Bacteroidia > AKYH767-A > OLB10 > JABDLV01. The sequence continues at coordinate 10,874 of JABDLV010000156.1, read as the reverse complement.
TTCACCTTGAGCCGATATCAATTGCACCAAAAACAAAAAAACGTATTTCAGATTTTGTTGCCATGATTAAGAACTTCAACATCATGGCCAATAAGAAAAATGCATTTGAAGTGGCCAGCCACATTGCTAATGCCACGGGGCTTATAAGAGATTTATATGCGGACAGAACACCGGAAGGGATTAGTCATTACGAAAACATACAAGAGCTGTTAAATGGCATTAAAGAGTTTATCGATACGGGTCAAGCAGCGTTAGATGCACCTTCATCTGAAACTGTTAACAATGAAATGCGGTTGCTTGGCGAGTACATGGCAGACATTGCACTACTCACAGATGCCGATTCTAAAAAAAATGATGACAACGATGATTTTGTTTCTTTAATGACCATTCATATGGCAAAAGGATTAGAGTTTAAACAAGTTTTTGTTGTTGGCTTGGAAGAAAATTTATTTCCTTCTCAGTTATCATTGCAAACCCGAAATGAATTAGAAGAAGAAAGAAGGCTTTTTTATGTTGCACTGACAAGGGCAGAACAACAATTAACCATAACACATGCGGCAACTAGATATCGCTGGGGAAATTTAATTACTTCTGAAAGAAGTCGTTTTATTGATGAAATTGATCCCAAATATATTGATGACAAAACACCAAAACGCGCTCAAGAACGTCCTCAAGAAAGACCATCAAAAAATTGGAGTGGTTTTGGAAGAGCCATTAGCACTACCGCCCCTTCTTTACCTTCTCGTTTTAAAAAGTTAAAATCAAGTAAACCAAAAAACGGGCAGACTACTGCTAATTTTGAAGGCGATGACTTAGACAATATGAAAGTGGGGATGAAGGTTGAACACCAACGTTTTGGCCTTGGAGAGGTAATTAGCATTGAAGGTTTATTCCCTGACCATAAAGCAACTGTTGAATTTGAAAACCTGGATGGCCAAAAACAATTGCTTTTGAAATACGCTAAACTGAAAATTATACGTTCTTAAATAGAGGGAATTTTTTAATTTAATAATTGCCTTATCTTTATACCCAAACCTGATTTTTACACCTTACAAAGCTTTCCCGCTATTAAATATGAAAATGGAATACAATACAGAGAGAAATAAACTAGTTATACCCGAATACGGACGAAATGTGCAGAAAATGATTGAGTATGCACAGAGCTTAGAAGACCGTGACGAGCGAACAAAAACTGCAAAAGCAATTGTTACGATAATGGGTCAATTGAATCCACAGTTTAAAGATGCTGCAGATTACAGCAATACCCTTTGGGATCACTTGTTCATTATTTCTGATTTTAGTTTAGATGTTGATTCGCCATACCCTATGCCAGAGAAAGAAGCATTGCAACACAAACCGGCAAAAGTTCCTTACCCACAAAAAAATATTAGGTATAAGCACTATGGCAAAACAACAGAATTAATCATAGATGATATTGTAAAGAGAGATGATGGACCAGAAAAAGACATCATGATTAAGATGCTTTGCAATTTTATGAAAATGGCTTACACTAACTGGAACAGAGATTCGGTAAGTGATGAACAGATTTTTAATAATGTGGTTGATATGAGCAAGGGTAAAATCAAAATACCTGAGGGGCTGGTATTAAACGCAGTTGCAGAACCAGTACAAAGAACACAAAAATCAAATCATAAGAAAAAGAAACGATCAAGATCTAACAATGGAAGTAGGGGCAGAAAGTAAATCAACTATACAACCTGGCGGCAATAACGTGAAACAAGGTAACCGATTTAAAGTAGAAGGTGGTGCTCGTTTAAGCGGAACAATAGAACCGCAAGGAGCGAAAAACGAAGCACTGCAAATTTTATGTGCTGTTTTGTTAACTGACCAGGATGTAACCATAAACAACCTTCCAAACATAAGAGATGTAAATAAGTTAATAGATACACTACGAGAACTTGGTGTACACGTCACTAAGCTTACCAATAACAGTTACACATTTAACAGTTCTGGAATTAATTTAAACATTCTTGAAAGCGAATCATACGGAAAGCTTGCCTCATCACTTCGCGGTTCAATTATGATAATTGGTCCTCTTTTGGCACGTTATGGTAAAGCAAACATACCTAGCCCGGGTGGTGACAAAATTGGAAGAAGAAGATTAGACACACACTTTTTAGGGTTTGAAAGTTTAGGAGCTACGTTCTCATTCAATAAAGAAGATAGTTCCTTTCATGTAAGTGCAGAACAATTAAAAGGTGCAGACATTTTGCTAGATGAGGCTTCTGTTACCGGTACTGCAAACATTTTAATGGCAGCAGTTTTAGCAAAAGGAAAAACAACCATTTACCCGGCCGCTTGCGAACCATACCTTCAACAGTTGAGCAAAATGCTTAACTCCATGGGTGCAAACATAAGTGGCATTGGTTCAAATTTATTAACCATAAATGGTGTAGATAGTTTAACAGGTTGCACTCATACTGTATTACCTGACATGATTGAGATTGGCAGTTTTATTGGTATGGCAGCAATGACTCAGTCTGAAATAACCATTACAAATGCACGGGTTGATACACTGGGTATAATACCAAGAACCTTTAAGCGACTTGGAATACAATTAGACATTCAAGGCGATAACATTCACATACCCGCCCAAGATCATTATGCAATTGAAACATTTATAGATGGTTCGATATTGACTTTAGCAGATGCGATTTGGCCAGGTTTTACGCCAGACTTATTAAGCATTGCATTAGTAACTGCAACCCAAGCAAAAGGCACCGTTCTTATTCACCAAAAAATGTTTGAGAGCAGATTGTTTTTCGTAGATAAATTAATAGACATGGGTGCTCAAATCATTTTATGCGATCCGCATAGAGCAACCGTAATTGGATTAGATCATAAACAACCTTTAAGAGGTATTCAAATGACCTCACCCGATATTCGTGCAGGAGTTGCGCTATTGATAGCGGCAATGTCTGCTGAAGGCACTAGCATTATCCATAACATCGAGCAAATAGACAGAGGCTATGAAAATATAGACCTAAGGCTTAATGCATTAGGAGCCAATATCCAAAGAATATAAGGCAAATTCAATAATGGCATTATAATTGTTTTTATGGTATAAAACCGAATAAAACAATGAAACAAATTAGAGGTTTCTTAGCCTTTATAGCCCTGCTTACCTTCGCTTTTGGATTTATGTATAAGACTAATACTCAAAACAGTCTGAATACAGGTACAAATATTGGCGAATATGCAATCGACTTAAAATTTCAAAATCCTGAAGGAGAAGTAATTGCTCTTTCTGAATTAAAAGGACAAATGGTTCTTTTAGATTTTTGGGCTTCTTGGTGTGGCCCATGCCGAAGAGAAAATCCAAATATTGTAGAAGCTTATCATCAGTTTAAGGATGCTCAATTTATAGATGGCAGTGGGTTTACTGTATATAGTGTTTCATTAGACAGAAGCAGAGATGCCTGGAAAGAAGGAATCATTAAAGATGAATTAGCTTGGGAAAATCATGTTAGCGATTTAGGCGGATGGTATTCCAAACCAGCTCAAATTTATGATGTTACCTCAATTCCATCAAGCTATTTAATAGATGGCAATGGATTAATTGTAGCCATAGATGTAAAAGGTAAAAAACTAACAGACACTCTTAAGTCATTACAAATTTCAAATTAGTCAATCATTCACCCGTAATACTAAGGCAGTAGGCAATAGCTTGCTGCCTTTTTTTATTAGTTTTGCCTGCCAATTTGACCACATTTTCTACATGGCAATAAATTTGATAACCAATTGTATAGGGTTTTACAAATAGACTAATAAGTATGAGTGAAAAAGAAATAAAAGATCAAGAATTAGAAAATCAAAACGCGGAAAGCAGTTCTGATAATTTAGGTAGCTCTGAAGAGCACCATGATGAAGAAATAGCAGAACACAAAGAAGAAGATCTAGTCGCTAAATGGGAAGAAGAAGCAACTCTTGCCAAAGACAAGCATTTGCGCTTAGTAGCAGAATTCGAAAACTTCAAAAAAAGAACACTTAAGGAGAGGATTGATTTAATTAATACTGCAGGAGCAGAAGTGATTACAGAAATGTTACCTGTTTTAGATGATTTAGAGCGTGCTTTAAAAACCATGGAAGAGTCTGAAAGCACTGATAAAGAAAACTTGCAAGGAGTAAAACTCATTTACAACAAACTAAAATCCAAATTAGAAAACAAGGGGCTTAAGCCAATGGATAGTATGGGTAAAGAGTTTGATGATGAGCATATGGACGCGATTACTCAAATTCCGGTGGAAAAGAAAAAACAAAAAAACAAAGTGATGGATGTAGTTGAAAAAGGCTACTTCCTAAATGGAAAAGTGATTAGACATGCGAAGGTAGTAGTAGGTGCATAAGCACTAATTAAACTACTATAATTATTATGGCAAAAAGAGATTATTACGAAATACTTGGTGTTGGCAAAGACGCAGATGCTTCTGAAATAAAAAAGGCATACCGCAAAATGGCACTTAAATATCATCCTGATAAAAACCAAGGAGATACCGCAGCTGAAGAAAAATTTAAAGAAGCTGCTGAAGCCTATGAAGTGCTAAGTGACGATAACAAGAAGCAACGCTACGATAGGTTTGGACATCAAGGTATGGGTGGTGCCGGTGCAGGTGGATTTGGTGGTGGCGGTATGAGCATGGAAGATATATTCTCACAGTTTGGTGATGTGTTTGGTGGCCACAGCAATCCATTTGAACAATTTTTTGGTGGTGGTGCCGGTGGTGGAAGAACATCGCAACGAGGTTCTGCAAGAAGAGGTTCTAACTTAAGAATTAAAGTGTCTCTTACTTTAAAAGAAATTGCAGAGGGAGTTGAGAAAAAAATAAAAGTTAACAAACAAAAAAGTTGTGATACCTGTAATGGAAGTGGTGCTGAAAATGCATCTTCATTTTCTTCTTGCGATATGTGTCGTGGCAGTGGTTATGTTCGTAAAGTAGCAAACACTATTCTTGGTCAAATGCAAACAACCAGCACTTGTCCAAAATGTAATGGCGAAGGACAAACCATATCAAGCAAATGTAAAACTTGCCACGGTAGTGGAATACAGCGTGGCGAAGAAGTAATATCAATTCACATACCAGCAGGAGTAGAAGAAGGAATGCAACTTTCTGTTAGTGGAAAAGGAAATGCGGGAGAACGAGGTGGACATGCAGGTGATTTATTAATAGTGATTGAAGAAGAACCTCATGAACATTTAATACGTGATGGAAATAATTTGATCTATGAATTATTTGTAAGCTTTTTAGATGTATCGTTGGGAACCAAAACAGATGTTCCGTTAATTGATGGAAAAGCAAAAATAAAATTGGAGCCCGGCACTCAGTCAGGAAAAATATTAAGACTAAAAGGAAAAGGATTACCACCACTTAACGGTTTAGGTAAAGGAGACTTGCTGGTAAACGTTAATGTTTGGACTCCACAAAACTTGAGTTCCGAAGAAAGAGATACACTTGAAAAGTTAAAAGAATCTGAAAATTTTAAGCCGAATCCACGTAAAGGTGACAAAGGGTTTTTTGACCGGATGAAGGAGTATTTTAATTAATGGATAAAAAATCAGAAATAAATGCTGTTGATGCTTAAAAGCCAACAGCATTTTTTATTTTTAGACTCTGATAACAAGCATGAGCGTACTTTCTATACATAACGTATCAAAACATTACCGAGAGAAATCCGCATTACTGAATGTAGATCTTGAAATTCCCAAAGGAAGCATTTATGGTTTGCTAGGACCAAACGGAGCCGGCAAAACAAGTTTGATTAGAATCATTAATCAAATTACTGCACCCGATACCGGATACATTGAATTAGAAAGTCAAAAATTACATCCGAATCATATTAAGCAAATAGGTTACCTACCGGAGGAAAGAGGTTTGTACCGAAAAATGAAAGTTGGCGAGCAAGCATTGTACTTGGCGCAGCTAAAAGGTATGGACAAGCATGATGCTCATAGCAAACTAAAAGAGTGGTTCACTAAGTTCGATATGGTTCCTTGGTGGAACAAAAAGGTAGAGGAGCTGAGCAAAGGAATGCAGCAAAAAGTTCAGTTTATAGTTACCATTATTCACAACCCTACTTTATTAATATTTGATGAACCTTTTACAGGTTTTGATCCCATAAACACTAATTTAATAAAAGATGAACTTTTAAAATTAAGTGAAGAGGGGAAAACTATTATACTTTCTACCCACAGAATGGAAAGCGTTGAAGAATTGTGCAGCCACATAGCTCTAATAAACAATGCTGAAAAAATAATTGATGGTTCGGTGAATGATATTCGAAAGTCATTTAAAGGAAGGTCTTATGAGATTGACTATAAAGGAAATTCTATTGCATTTGCCAATGCCTTGTGGACAGGTGCTAAACTAGAATCAAATGAACAGGTTAACGAACATATGCGAGCTGTGGTGGAGTTGCCTGAAGGCGGATCAACAAACAATCTGCTATCTCAATTATTGCCACATATAGAAATTCTAAATTTCAAAGAAAAAATACCAAGCATGAATGAGATTTTTATTTCATTGGTTGAAGATGATTTAGAGAAGGAGGAAGAAAGTGAGTAAGATTCCATTAATCATTAAAAGAGAGTACCTCACACGTGTAAAGAAAAAATCCTTTATCGTGATGACAATTTTGGGACCAATATTAATGGCCTCATTATTTATCATTCCTTTTATTTTGGCTTCTGTTTCAGAAGATTCTACAGAACTCATACAGGTTGTAGATGAAACAATGTTATTTGATTCTAAAGTATTAGATTCCAAATCAACTAAATTTGTTTTTACCACCGATGATTTTGTTAGCACTAGAGATAGTTTCGACACGGAGTTTTTTAGCGGTTTACTTTACATTCCAAAATCATCAATAGAAAACCCCAACATTATTAAATACTTTTCCAGTAAAGAACCCAATCTTAAGACGATTAGCTATATGGAACGCACATTGGGTAAGGAAATTGAAAAGAAAAAATTAGCAGCAAGGGGAATTGCAACCGATCTCATTAAGCAAGTACAAACTCGAGTAAACATAAGCACGTTGCGTATTACAGATGAAGGAGATAAAGAATCAAGCGCAACTCTTACTACCATTGTAGGATTTGCAGGAGCAATTCTAATTTACTTTTTCATATTCTTTTTTGGAGCGCAGGTTATGCGAGGTGTAATTGAAGAAAAGACCAGCAGAATTTTAGAAGTAATAATTTCTTCTGTTAAACCTTTTCAATTAATGATGGGTAAAATAATTGGCATTGCACTAGTTGGTTTAACGCAATTTTTGCTTTGGGTTACTTTTACATTTTTGATTGTATCTATAGTTTCCACGGTATTTTTAGGCAATGTGAGTTCACAAGAATTGGTTCAATCTCGAATTGAAAACCAAGCCATAGTAAATTCTAACGATGTATTCGGTGAAACGGAAACAGCTGAAGCTGAAGATATGTCAAACCAAAAAGTAAAAGACATTTTAGGTGCAATTGGCACATTAAACTTTCCGCTGCTCATAGGTGTTTTTATTTTTTACTTCCTGGGTGGATATCTGTTATACGGATCTCTATTTGCAGCAATCGGTGCTGCTGTTGATAACGAAACAGACACTCAACAGTTTATGCTACCCATAACCATACCTCTAATATTGGCAATGATTGTGGCACAAACTATAATAGTAAACCCAAACAGCACAGTTGCTATGTGGTTTTCTTTAATCCCATTTACTTCACCTGTTGTTATGATGGTTCGTATACCATTTGAAATACCATTTGAAACTAGTTTTCTTATTGAACTAATTGCATCTATGCTATTATTGATTATCGGTTTCATTTTTACCGTTTGGTTGGCCGCCAAAATATACAGAACCGGTATTTTAATGTATGGTAAAAAAGTATCGTATAAAGAAATTGCTAAATGGCTTTTTTATAAAAACTAATTTTTATTTATGCGCATAGCTACTATCGATCTTGGCACCAACACCTGTCACTTATTAATTGCCGAGGTTAAGGGAAGTAGTCATGAAGATATATATCATGAAACATTTGCAGTAAAATTAGGTGAAGGTGGTATTACTGAAAACAAAATAAGCCCGCCTGCAACCAATAGAGCGGTAACTGCTTTTGAAAACTACTTATCCGTTTGTAAAAAGCACAACGTAGAAAAATTGTACGCCACTGCAACTGCAGCCGTAAGACAAGCAAACAACAAAAACGAAATCATTGACCAAATTAAATCCCATACCGGAATTATATTAAATGTAATTGATGGTGACACGGAAGCATCATTAATATATGAAGGAGTAAAATTAGCCTTACCTCAAGAAAGTGAGTCTGCTCTTATGATGGATATTGGTGGTGGTAGTGTAGAGTTTATCATTACGATGAATGGAGAAAAAGTGTGGCAAAAGAGTTTTCCGACCGGGGCTGCTTTTTTATTAGAAAAATTTAAACCGCCTGATCCCATTTCGGAATTAGAAGTTGAATTAATTAATACTTTCTTAATGGATGAGTGGATTGAATTATTTGAGCATATTAGTAATCACAGCATAAAGCATTTTATTGGTGCATCCGGTTCATTTCAAACACTATGTGATTTGCATAATAAACAATTAAACAGTGTGGCTATTTCAACAGCCATTAACAATACCGTATTCTCAGAAATCTATCATCTCTTGTTAAAATCAGACAGACATAGCAGGTTAAAGTTGGATGGAATGAAGGCTATGCGTGTGGATATGATTGTTTTGTCCGTTATCATGATTAAACTTATATTAGATAAAGTTAATTGCGATAATATTTTTTATTCAAATTTTGCATTAAAAGAAGGACTTTGTAATTTGCTACTTTTAGAACCAGATAATTTGATAATTTCAAATTTTAATTATCTAAAACCTTAGTTACCCATGGCCAAAATTTTAATTATTGATGATGAAAAAAGTATTAGAAATACTTTGAAGGAAATACTCGAATACGAAAAGTATGAGGTAGATGAAGCCAAAGATGGAGCTGAAGGTGTTAAACTAATTGAAAAGAATAAATATGATTTAGTTTTTTGCGATATTAAAATGCCAAAAATGGATGGCCTTGAGGTTCTTTCAAAAGTACATGAAAAAAGCCCTCACACTCCCATGGTTATGATATCCGGACACGGCACAATCGATACAGCCGTAGAGTCTATTAAAAATGGAGCATTTGACTTTATTCCCAAACCACTTGATTTAAATAGAATTTTAATCACCTTAAGAAATGCTTTAGAAAAAGTTGACCTTGTACAAGAAACTAAGGTGCTCAAGAAAAAGCTATCAAGAACAACTGATATGATTGGTGAGTCAGAAGGCCTGCAAAAAGTTAGGGCTTTGATACAAAAAATTGCACCTACAGATGCCCGAGTTATGATAACCGGAGAAAATGGCACAGGTAAAGAACTAATCGCTCGATTAATTCATGAAAATAGTGACCGAGCCAGTGGACCATTAATTGAAGTGAACTGTGCAGCTATACCTTCAGAATTAATAGAAAGTGAACTATTCGGGCATGAAAAAGGCTCATTTACTTCGGCAGTAAAACAAAGGATTGGAAAATTTGAACAAGCACATAAAGGAACTTTGTTTTTAGATGAAATAGGAGACATGAGTTTGTCTGCACAAGCTAAAGTGTTGCGTGTACTTCAGGAACATAAAATTTCAAGAGTTGGTGGAGACAAAGAAATAAAAGTAGATGTTAGAGTATTAGCTGCAACAAACAAAAATATTAGAGAAGAAATAGATGCTAAGAATTTTAGGGAAGATTTATTTCATCGCTTAAGTGTAATTGAAATCCACCTACCTACTTTAAGTGAAAGAACTGAAGATATACCGTTATTGTGTAATCACTTTTTGAAAGAATATTGCGAGTTTTACAATCTGCATGCTAAATCTTTTTCTCCTAAAGCAATAAAAGTGTTGCAAAAATTACCCTGGACAGGAAACATAAGAGAGCTAAGAAATGTAGTTGAAAGACTTGTGATTTTGTGTGAAGCACCTGTAATTGACGACAAAGCCATTACAACTCATACCGGAATGAATGCACAAGTGAGTGCTTAAGCACTCATGCTTGACTGAATAATTTCTTTTGCCTTGTCTAATGCGTTTTTCAAACCAGATGCATCATTACCACCAGCTGTGGCATAGTAATTCTGCCCTCCACCACCACCTTTTATTTCTTTAGCAAGCTCTCTAATTATTTTAGAAGCATTCATATCATACTGCTTCACTATTTCTTCTGAAATAATTAATGAAAGATGTGGCTTTTGATTTAATTCTGCGCCAATCAACAACACAGTGTTATTCTTTTGTCTTATATAATCAAATGAAAGCTGCTTAACTGCTTCGGCTGAATTTAATTCAACGTGTTCAGAAATAAATTCAATACCATTTAACTGCTCTACTTTATCACCCAGTGTATTCTTGATATCATTTATTTTTTGAGCACTAAATGACTGTAGTTCTTTTTTCAACTCTGCATTCTCTTTCAACAACGCCTGCAAACCTTTTACAGGATCTTTAGGATTTTTAATCAACTTTTTTAGCTCACCAAATACATGCAGCTGGTTTTGTACATAATCTACAGCAGCTTCAGCCGTTATTCCCTCTACTCTTCTTATACCGGCCGCAACAGAACCTTCAGAAATTATTTTGAACAAGCCAATTTCTCCTGTGCTATTAACGTGTGTTCCTCCACATAACTCAATAGAAAAGTCTTTATCGAATGTGATTACTCGAACATTATCACCGTACTTTTCGCCAAACAATGCTGTAGCTCCTTGTGCCATTGCTTTGTCAATAGGTACACTTCTCTGTTCGTCAATAGCAATATTCTCTTGAATTTTTGAATT
>JABDLV010000146.1 GCA_013001815.1 Bacteroidia bacterium | reverse complement strand
ATATCACCATGCGGTAAAAAAGATAGAAGCCTTCTTAAAAGAAGATTAAACCTTTTAAACTAATAGGCATCAAATAATAGCTATGAAAGACGAAAATTATAAAAAAGAAATGCAAGAGCTTGAAAATAAAGCTCCTACCCTTTTTGGTATTCCGAAAAAGAATAATTTTACTGCGCCAGAAGGCTATTTTGACCGCTTACCATCTGAAATTAGCGAAAAAATTAGCGCTGAGCCACCGGTTGGTTTTATGGAGCAGATTAAAGAATGGTTAATAAAACCGCAAATGGCTTTGGCATCTTTGGCGCTATTGATAGGTATTTCTGCTATTTTGTACCTGAATGATGCTAACAAATTAAGCCAGATGGCTGCAGTTAGCGATACTGAATTAGAAGAATTAACTTTGCTTGCGGAAGCATACAGTGAAGAAGATTTGATGATTGAAAGCCTGTTGGCTTTTAATGATGAAGAAATAAGCTTAGGTGAAGATATTTTTACGGATGAGGATATTGAAAATTATTTAGCAGATACTGAGCACTACTTAAACGACTATTTGAAAGAGTTATAACACATGAAAAGAATATTTACATTTTGTTTGCTTGTATTGATGAGTACAATGGTTTATGCGCAGCGTGGAGGAAATGATCAAAGAGAAAAAATAGAATCCTATCGCATTGCCTACATGACCAAAGCACTTGACTTAAGCCCACAAGAGGCACAAAAGTTTTGGCCCGTGTACAATCAAATGCAAAGTGAATTAAAAACTTTGAGAGACGAAAAGCGTAACAAAGTTCGAGAAATGAAAAACAGTGGTAATGAAGGTGCCATTGCTGATTATGAGTTAGAACAGAAACAAAAGGAACTAAACGTTGTAAAGAAGCACCATGCTGAATTAAAAAAAGCAATTCCAGCTGAAAAAGTTTCAAGGCTATATAATGTTGAAGGAAATTTCAGAAAAGAACTGAAACAAAGAATGCAAGAGCATCGTCAAAAGAATCCCAGACAAAATCAAATGAAGCGTGAGCAAATGCAGCGAAACAATAATGGGAACTCCAATGTGAGACCTAGTACACCAAGGGTTAAACCTGCTCCACCGCCACCACCCAAAAGGTCGGTACCGGCAACTAAACCCAACAGAAATAGTTCACCGAAAAGCAGATAACAATAATTAATTCATGAAAAGCCTCGAAGAAATTCGGGGCTTTTTTACTTTCCTACTCTTTTCACTACTTCCCCATTATCGTAAATGATAAATTTCAAACCGATATAATTCAAATCAACTTCTTGGCCATAAATGTTGAGTACCTTAATTACTTTAGAAGCTTGAGCGGTTGCATTATCAATGTCAATCACATCAAAGCTTTCGCTGGTCCCATCAAAATCTGTTTGAGTTAGGCGATAGTAATTTGTGCCGGCATCAAACGTTCGATCTTCATAAGAGTACGTAATGGGACTGTTGCTGTTTCCGGCTCCTTGCATAATAGCAATGATTTCAAAATCAGTTCCATTATTACTTCTTTCTAGTGTAAAGAAATCATTATTCACTTCTGTCGCTGTCATCCAATGTATGGAATTGACCCCATCATTATTGAACGCTTTAAAATAAACCAATTCAATGGGTAATACCACTGCACAATCTAAGGATGAAGTGCCTGTCCAGGTAAGACTAAATGGAGATGTAGTTGTAGACCAGTTATCAATGAGCATGACATAATTTTCTCCAGCGGTAATCACCATATCATCCACCCATCTATCTCCAAACGCATCTTCAGTTACATCACCTGAACCTGCTTGCATACCCGTATTACCCCCACCTGCTGCGTAAGAACATCTTGCCGGTGTGCTATTTGGTGCACAAGGAGAAAACGGTCCCCAAATGGCAAAATCATAATCATCAGTTCCATTGGCTGGTGCAATTGTCATGCTTAATGTACCTGTTGTTTGAGCTGTAAACGTGTACCATGATGATTGGTGCTCAAATGTTAAACAACCCGAGTTAGCCCCATTTAATTCTTGTATGCCAGCACCTCCGCTATTTCCGGAAAATGAGGCATTACTGCAAATACCTGTTGCTGAAGAACAATTTTGATTTGCACTGGCAGCCGGGGTTTCTAATACACACACTTGAAAATTACCTGTAAGTGTACCAAACCACTCCCACAATCGTATATAATAGGTTGCCCCCGGTGTTAGTCCGGTTGCATTAATTTCAGGCATTAAGCCCGGTCCACTGTCATCATCGCACGCTATTAAAGTATAAGTACTTGGGCATGTTGCAGAATACAATGCCATTACACCATCAAAAATATTTCCTGAAAGTGTTTGTATGGTTACATCACCAGAAGCTGGTGCGGTAAAGGTATACCAAGCATCAAACCCACTGAATCCACATGTAACAGGACCAAAATTTGCTGGATCACTTTGGTATGCAATTCCACTATGAATATTTACCAATGAATAGCTACAGGAAGTACCAACCGGTATGCTAGGAGCACCACAAGGGGTATCGCTTTGTGCAAGAACTATAGCACCGCAAAAGAAAAGCAATATGGTGAAAAACGATTTCATTCTTTTGTCGGTGGCTCAAGTGATTTTTTAAAATTTTGTATTTGAAAACCATATACCTTAATTTTCTTTTTTAATCTTGACTCTTCAATATTAACTGAAGAAGCAAAATCAAACTTTTTTAGATCTTTGTTAAATACAGGCATTATATCAAACATGTCATATAAGTTTTCAGCAACCGATTTAGCTTGTGCCTCTGTTTTTATACCTACTACTGAAAAGCTATAGTAGTAAGTTACCTGCTGAGAAAAAGCAATAACAGGAAATAGAAAAAAGATAATAAAAAGTACCTTTTTCATAATTAATAGGGTATAGGTTCAAAACTAAAGTAGCCAATACCAAGGATATAAACAATTCTACAAAGTTTTATTTGGCAAACGACTTATTAAATGCGGCTAATTTCTAGAATTTCGGGATAAACTGAATACCAGTAGTTTATTGAGCAGTAATGCTTAATAAGTTGGCA
>JABDLV010000137.1 GCA_013001815.1 Bacteroidia bacterium | reverse complement strand
AGCATTAACTATGGAAGGTGAATTTAAACCTGATATGGTTGCCGGTCATAGCTTAGGAGAAATATCTGCATTAGTTGCCAATAAAACATTGAGCTTTGAAGATGGATTAAAGCTAGTAATTGAAAGAGCCAACGCTATGCAACGTGCATGTGAGCAAAACCCTTCTACTATGGCTGCCATATTAGGCTTGGAAGATGAAGTAGTTGCTAAAATTTGTAATGAAATTGATGAAGTAGTTGTACCGCAAATTTTAATTGCCCGGGACAAATAGTTATCTCTGGCAGCAATAAAGGAATTGAAATGGCTTGTGAAAAATTAAAAGAAGCGGGTGCAAGAAGAGCATTAGTGCTTAATGTAGGCGGTGCGTTTCATTCACCATTGATGGAACCGGCAAAAGAACAATTACAAAAAGCCATTGAAGCAACAACATTTAACGCTCCAATATGTCCGGTATACCAAAACGTAGATGGTAAACCCCATTCTGATCCAAATGAGATTAAGCAAAACTTAATTGAACAACTTACTTCACCGGTAAGATGGACTCAAACCGTTCAAAATATGATTGCAGATGGTGCAATTTCATTTACAGAAATTGGTCCTGGTAAGGTATTGCAAGGCTTAGTAAAGAAAATAAATAGAGAAATGGAAGTGGCCGGAGTTTAATTTACTTCAATACAAATACATAGCCACCAAAAGCGCGTTGCCTTCCGGTGCCTTCACGCAGTAGTACTTCATAAACATACACACCATCTTGGACTAGGTCACCTTCATTTTGCCATCGACCATTCCAAAATCCGAAGAAATTATCTGTTTCATATACCAGCTGTCCCCATCTGTTAAAAACTCTCATTTCAAACTCATTAATATTTGAACCCTGCCACACCCATAAGTCATTTACCAAATCAGAGTTTGGTGTAAATGCATTTGGAGCATAAAATGTATAAAAGGGGTCTACATTAATTTTCTGAATGACGGTATCAGGACAACCCAAATTATTAGTAGTAATAAATGTTACGTAATAAGTTCCGGTATCAGCATAAGTGTGCGACACATTACAAGCCGTAGAAGTAAATCCATCACCAAAATCATAGAAACATGTAGTTCCATTAACTGAAGTATTGGTAAAATCAATATTTGGAAAAAATATGTTGGTATTTGGTGGCTCTGCAAGGATACTTGCTGTTGGCTTAACCCAAACATCTATAAAGCTGTTTTTAATCATAGTATCTCTGCAGCCAAACGAAGTTGTTACTATTAAACTAACATCTAATATACCGGGTTGAGTAAAGCTAATTGCCGGGTTTTGCATATTCGATGTAATACCGCCAAAACTCCAGTCATAGGTAGAACCTGTATCTGTAACAGATGCATCTGTAAATTGAACTAACAGTGGTGGGCAACCTTCAATTTTATCTGAAATAAAATCAGTTACGGGCATTGGATAAATCTCCAGCAAGAAAGTATCAGATACTGATGGGCATCCGTTTGCACTTGCATTTAATATTACTGTTTGCGTCCCTACAGTATTAAACGTAATCGGACTTGGATTGATAACAGTGGAACTTCCTGGTGTAGCATTGGGTCCAAAATCCCAATTGTATGTTGCACCTATTATTTGTGGTTGTCCATTGATGAACGTAAAGTTATTTCCTAATAAACATGCACCACTAGAAGCAATAATTTTAGTTAACTGATTTGGACTAATGGTAATTTCAACCGTATCTGAGTCGCTGCAAAGCAAAGAATCTACAGTTAAAATAAATGGTATAACCGTATCAGTTACACCAATATTTAACACATTAACCCATGGATTGCTTGTATTTGAATTGCTAAGACCGGAAGCGGGAGACCATGTATAATTATAACCGATTGTTGGAGCCTCTCCAATTTGCACGCTATCTAGCGTACAATAAGTTTGGTCAATACCGGCATTTGCTATTGGCTGAAATCCGGCATTAACTGAATCTGCATAAGTTAAAGAGGTGCATCCATTCTCTGTAATATCTAAACTCACAATATTCCAACCCGCATTTGGAAAACTAAGTGTATACGGCCCGGAACCTGTTCCAGATAAAACATTGGCTGTTCCAAAATTCCAGTTATAAACAGCACCAGCTCCTGCCGAACCTGTAAATGCTACAATGACCGAATCGGATCCACAAATCAGGTTAGTATTTAAATTAAAAGATGCACTAGGTGCTGAATTAACTACAATACTATCTGTAAACGTTGCCGAAGTACAACCATTTTCTGTAACCGTTAACGTAACGAAAAATGTACCCACGTTTGGATATTCAACTACGTAAGGTCCTTGTCCTGTTCCTGATGTAACAGTACCTCCACCAAAATTCCAAGTATACATTGCAGCACCGGAGGCAGTACCGGTATAGGTAATTAAATTACTTTGATTTTGACATGAAATTGCTGGCAATGTAAATGTTGCTGTAGGGGTAATTGATACTGCAATGGGGTGAGTTGTAGGGGTTGCCGGTGGACAATTTCCATCCACAATATCTAATGTAATTGAATAAGGACCTGCTGCGGCATAGTTAATTATATAGGGTCCGAAACCACTTCCGGAAACAACCGTTGCACCAACAAAACTCCAATTAAATGTTGCTGTTGGTCCTGCTGTTCCTGTAAAAATTACTTGAATGTTTTGACCTATACATGCACTTGGAGCAACAGAAAATGAGGTTACGGGTGTTCCAATAACAGTAACTTCAAATGTATCAGGTACTGAAGTACAACCGGTTACTACATCTGTAACTGAAAGGGTAACTTTTTTTACTCCGGGTGTTGCCCAATTAACTACAAAGGGACCCCAAAAGGCACCACTTACCACAGTACCACCATCAAAGTTCCAAATAAAACTAGTGTTTACGGTATCAACCCCACCATAAAACAAATTAGCATTTTGTCCAACACAAACTGTGGTGTCTCCATATATTGAATCACTTGGTGCTTGCAGAACTGTAACTGCTCTAGAAGTTACGGAGCTACAACCAAACCCGGCAGAGTCAGTAGCAACCAAGGATATTAAATAATTACCAAGTGTATCAAAAAGCTGAGGTGTTGGGTTTGCGGAACTAGATGTGTTACCATTTCCAAAATTCCACGTGTATGTTGCTACACCATAACTGCTATCTATAAATGATACCAAAGCAGAATCGCATCCAAAATTTGGGGTAATTTCAAAA
>JABDLV010000082.1 GCA_013001815.1 Bacteroidia bacterium | reverse complement strand
ATTGCGCATATTTTTAATGAGGGCAGAATTAATACAACAGCCTTTTTAGGTGGGATAGCAAATAATTTCGAAAGCAATTTTTTATTGGGTTCATTTAAAGATTCTGACCACACCATTGTGGTAGAAGCAGATGAATTTGACAGATCATTTTTAACGCTATATCCAAACCTTGCTGTAATTACATCAATAGATGCGGATCATATGGATATATATGACAGCAAAGATGACATGGTTGAGAGTTTTCAAAAATTTGTGGAGCAGATTAATAAAAAAGGATTATTAATTACCAAAAAAGAATTAGTTCATCACTTCAATCATAAGAATATGAGTACCTATGGCATTGATGATGGTTCTGATTATTGCGCAAAAAATGTTCGTGTAGAAAATCATAAGTACATTTTTGATATTGATACTCCTAAAGAAAACTATAAGAATGTAGAGTTAGGTTTGCCGGGAAGACATAATATAGAAAATGCCATTGCTTCTGTTGCTATTTCTCAGAACATGGGAATGGAACAAGAAAAAATACAAGAAGCATTAAAAACTTATAAGGGTGTAAAAAGGAGATTTGATGTACGCTTTGATACAGATAAAGTGACTTACATTGATGACTATGCACATCATCCTACAGAATTGGATGCGATTATTCAATCTGTAAAAGAATTATATCCGGCTTATGAACTAATGGGAATTTTTCAGCCCCACTTATTTAGTAGAACTCAAGATTTTGCCGATGATTTTGCACAAAGTCTGAGTCAGCTAGATGAATTGGTATTATTGGATATATATCCTGCAAGGGAAGAGCCAATTCCGGGAGTAGATTCTCAAATGTTACTGGATAAAATATCATTAAAGAACAAAGATTTGGTTCCAAAGGATGAAGTGTTGGAAAAAATAAGAGAAAGTAAGCCAAGAGTGTTGCTAACACTGGGTGCGGGAGATATTGACCAATTAGTAATGCCAATAGAAGACCTCTTAATATCACTAAACTAATAACCATGGCAAGAAAAAACATATTGATAAACATTTTGTGGCTGATACCGGCAGCTCTAATAGTTGTGTTGCTTGGGTTTACGCAAAAACAACAGAACAACATTGCCTTGCAAGAGATTAAAATAGATTTAGAAGGACATGCAGCAGCATTCATTACCGAAAATGAAATCGTAAAAACCATAAATGACAGGCAGCATGTTTCTACTGGCATGTCTATCAAGGATATCAACACTGACATGTGTGAAAAATTAATTGAAGCCAACCCATATGTTGCGCAAGCTGAAGTATTTTCGACTATTGACGGCATACTGAATGTGAAGATCTCTCCTCGTAACCCGTTGCTAAGGGTTGTAAACAATCGGGGCGAGCATTTTTATATTGATGAAGCGGGGTTTACTATGCCGGTATCATTGCATTACTCAGCAAAAGTGTTGGTTGCAAATGGAAATATTAGTGCATACAATAATTCCACTCAGGCAAAAAGGCTAAACACAAACTTGCAAGTTGCTGACAGTACTGCAATGTTAGATCAGCTTTACTCCCTGGCTGTAGATTTGAAAAAGAGTAATTTTTGGAATGCACAAATAGAACAGATATATGTAAATGAACAAAACGAAATAGAATTAATACCAAGGGTGGGAAACCATTCAATATTAATTGGAGACATTTCGTTTTTAGAAGAAAAGCTTGAGAAATTATTTGTGTTTTATAAAAAAGGACTTAACAAAACCGGCTGGAACAAATACAAGCAAATAAATTTAAAATTTAAAGATCAGGTAGTTTGTAAACTGAATTAATATGGAAGTATCAGACATTATAGTAGGATTAGATATTGGAACCACCAAAATATGTGCAATGGTGGGAAGGAAAAATGAATTCGGAAAAATTGAAATACTCGGTATGGGTAGATCCGATTCTATTGGAGTGATGAGAGGAGTAGTTGCAAACATTGATAAAACAGTTCAATCCATTAAAGAAGCCGTAGTGGAAGCAGAAAATCGCTCGGGTGTAGATATTGGTGAGGTGTTTGTTGGTATCGCAGGCCAACACATTAAAAGCTTACAGCACCGTGGCATGCGCACGCGTACAAGCAATGATGATGAAATTAGTCAGGATGATATTGATGCTATCATTGATGACATGTTTCGTTTAGCAATACCGCCTGGTGAGAAAATAATTCATGTCATTCCACAAGAATATATTATAGATTCTGAACAAGGTATTAAAGAGCCAATCGGAATGTCGGGTATTCGTTTAGAAGCAAACTGTCATATTATAACCGGACAAATTACTGCTGCTAAAAATATTGAGAAGTGTGTTTCTAAGGCAGGTTTAGTTCCTGATGATTTAATTTTAGAACCATTGGCTTCTGCAGATGCAGTATTAACTGATGAAGAAAAAGAAGCAGGTGTTGTGTTAGTAGATATAGGCGGTGGAACTACAGATGTTGCAATTTTTCAAGATGGAATCATAAGACATACCGCAGTTATTCCTTTTGGTGGAAACGTAATTACAGAAGATATAAAAGAAGGTTGCACAATCATTAGAAATCAGGCAGAACAATTAAAAAGAAAGTTTGGTTCTGCATTAGCACAACAAACTCAAGAAAACGAAATCGTTTCAATTCCCGGTTTAAGAGGTAGAGATCCAAAAGAAATTTCAGTGCGCAATCTTGCTCATATTATACAAGCAAGAATGGAAGAAATAATTGAAAGTGTTCACTATGAAATTAAAAGTTCTGGTTACGAGCAAAAATTAATTGCTGGTATTGTAATAACCGGTGGTGGATCTCAATTAAAAAATTGTCCTCAATTGGTAGAATACATAACAGGTATGGATACTAGAATTGGTTATCCAAATGAGCATTTAGGAAAAGGATTGGATGAAATAAAATCACCAATGTATGCAACAGCAGTTGGTTTGGTGTTGATGGGATTGAATAAATCAGAACATAAAAAGAGAAAATTACAAATTACCGGAGCCTCAGAAGAGTTAGAAGAAAAGAGAGGTAAGTGGTGGGAGTCATTGTTAACTAAAGGGAAAGAAATACTTGGTGAAGATGATGACAGTATATTATAATTAAAAAATTAGTCTGGACTAAAACATAACAATCATGATGAAATTTGATTTGCCCAAAGAAAAAGCCTCAGTAATAAAAGTTGTAGGTGTTGGTGGTGGCGGAAGTAACGCTGTTAACCATATGTACCAAGCAGGTATTAAAGGCGTTGAGTTTTTGGTTTGTAACACCGATTCTCAAGCATTAAACGCAAGCCCGGTGCCAATGAAAGTTCAATTAGGTGCAAGCTTAACAGAAGGAAGAGGGGCGGGATCATTACCTGAAATGGGTAAAAATTCTGCTATTGAAAATTTAGATGATGTAAAAGAAGCATTGGGGCACAATACCAAAATGATTTTTATTACTGCCGGTATGGGAGGTGGTACCGGTACGGGTGCAGCTCCGGTTATTGCAAAGCTTGCCAAAGAAATGGGAATGCTTACTGTAGGAATTGTAACAGTGCCGTTTAATTTTGAAGGAAAGAAAAGACAAGTACAGGCTTTAAAAGGAATTGAAGAATTAAAATCAACCGTAGATACATTACTGGTTATTTGTAATGACAAGTTGAGAGAAATACATGGCGACTTAAAATTAACAGAGGCATTTGGGCATGCCGATGATATTCTAAGTACAGCTGCCAGAAGTATAGCTGAAATAATTACCGTTACAGGTTACATCAATGTTGATTTTGCTGATGTATATACGGTTATGAATTCAAGTGGTGTGGCTATTATGGGAAGTGCAACTGCCGAAGGTGATGACAGAGCATTAACTGCTGCAAAACGTTCATTAGATTCACCATTGTTGAATGATAACAAGATTGTTGGAGCTAGATACATATTATTAAATATTTCATCGGGTGCACAAGAAATTACCATGGATGAAATTGGAGAAATAACTGATTTTATTCAAAATGAAGCAGGTCAAACTGCAGATATAATTATGGGAACAGGATTGGATGAATCTCTGGATGATAATATATGTGTAACAGTAATAGCCACCGGATTTCAGGCGCATGAGCAAAATTCAATTGGTGAAAAAGAGCCGGAAAGAATTGTAAGAAACCTGGATGATGACATAGATGACAAGAAAGAAGAGGCAATTCAAAC
>JABDLV010000016.1 GCA_013001815.1 Bacteroidia bacterium | reverse complement strand
CCTCTACACTTGGCGTGCCGGTTTCAATAGCCAGCTCACCCATTTTATTAAAAAGATTGTCTTTTATTCCTTTTCTACCTGAAAGTTCACTTAAGTTCTTTGACATAATTGCTTAACTGGCTTTTTTGTTATGATTGGTAACTTTTACGCGTTGTGCATTAGAGTAGCAAGTTGCTCTTTTTTCTCGACAAAATGCAAATAATGTTATTCCTAATTCCTTTGCATAGTCTACAGCGAGAGAAGAAGGAGCAGAAACCGCTGCCAAAAAAGGAATTCCTGCTTTAAAGCACTTAATTATTATTTCGTATGATATTCTTCCGCTCACGGTTAAGCAGCTTGCTTCTTTTAATCGTTGCGTTAAAATTAATTTTCCAATTACTTTATCTACTGCATTGTGTCTGCCAATGTCTTCCATTGCACAAAGCAAATCTCCGTTTATGGTAAACGCAACGGCAGCATGGGTGCCACCAGATTGATGAAAGTCATGTTGCAAATCACTCATTTTATTAAACAAGCCATGTACCACCTCAATGTCTATGCTCTCTTCGTCATTTATTTTTTGTCCAAATGATGTAATGTCTTCTAATTCTGTTTTCCCACAAATTCCACAAGAAGAAACAGACAAGAGGCTTCTGCTGTTTGTATAATTTTCCCCCAACTCATTTTCAGGAATAGACAAATCTGCTTCTGTTATGATGCTTTTTTCTTTTTTATGTAAATGTATTTCAGGTAAAAAATGGGGAGTTTTTATGATTCCTTCAGAATGAAGTAACCCCCGAACCAAGCATTCATCATTGCCCGGTGTTCTCATGGTAACAGTAAAAGCTTTGTTATTGATGTTGATCTGCAAAGCTTCTTCAATGCTGAGAGAATCTAAAGTATCACTCACCAATGATTGATCAAATTTATTGCCTTCATAATTTCTGGTAGCCATGAATTTGCTTTGTCTTGATTTGGTTAGAAAATCAATAGGTAAGTTACGAAAAATGTAAATTAGGTCAACAAGCTATATTCAATAAATATAGGTCTACTATTGCTATTAGTTTATAGAATAATTAAACGGTGGTAAATAATTATTTTTCTGTAGGTTCATCAACCGGATGAATGATTAAGTCATCTAGTACTTTTACCATTCTGAATGAAAACAATGCTACGTTTCTATATTCTCCTAAGTGATGTAAAAATAGGATACTGTTTCGCGTTCCCACTTCGTGGTTTTTAATTCTTTTAATTTGATTTTTTCGATACGAGCGAACTAGTTTTACAAAACCTTGTAAATCAATTTCTGTTTTATCAGATGTATCGATACTCATAGTATCAAAAAGCAAAATTGCCGCATTCAACCTATCATCAATTTCCTTTTGAATTACTTTTAATTCTTCAATTTGAACAGGGAGTAAAGGTTTGTGATTGTTGTTTACATGATCTAGATTCATTTTTACAATTCTCTTCACATTAAACATTACTTCATTTAAATAATCTGCAACAAGAATGTATAAATGCACTGCCTCAATTTGTTCTTCCTCTATATTTTCAATCGCATCATTCGCTTTCTTCTTTACTTTTTTTGCCTCAATTTCATACCGCTTAACATCGGTATATGTTTTATTTAACTTATTGAGATCTTCCGAAGAAAGTCCATCTAAAGTATTATTCAGAATTTTAATGATACCACCAAGTGAGCGTTTTAAGTTTTTAGAACTTATTGATATTATGTTTTCTTTTGTTAAAGCACCATCATCAAATCCTTTTTCAAATTCTTTTTGCTCTTCTAAGCGTCTATCATGCGAACGGTGAGAGCGATAAATAATTATACCTGCTACAAGTAGGACAGCAATAATTGCTATTGTTCCTCCGAAATAGAATATGTTGGCTAATACAAATGCAACGGTAAAAGCTGCCAGTGCGGTAAAGAACCAACCTCCAATAACAGAAAGGACACCGGAAACTCTATAAACCGCGCTCTCTCTTCCCCATGCGCCATCAGCCAGTGATGTTCCCATAAACACCATAAATGTAACATAGGTAGTAGATAGAGGTAGTTTTAAGTTTGTACCAAGAGTAATTAATATACTAGCAACAACCAATGTGCTGGCAGCTCGAATTAAATCAAAAACAGGTGCATCTTTTCCTAAATTTGCTTGAGTGGCAACAAAAGGTTGTTCATCAAATTGTCTTTCTACAGCTTTTCTAGCACCTTCAGGTAAAACGGAATTTACAGATTTTGCCATTTTCCCAAAGTACCTTACTACGCTTCTGGAAACTGCAAAAGATGCAAATCGTTCATCTCCTTCATACTGTCGGCCTAAATCTAAAGATGTTTTAACTACGGACCTTGCTTTTTTAGATGTATATAACGTGACAGCCATTATTAGACCTGCTAATAATAATAGAAGAGTAGGAGTGGGAACTTTGCCGGCCAAATCTTGCATTAATAAGGCATCTGGAGAGCCGCCACTATTCATCCAAATTTCGTACGAGTTATAGCCTGCTAACGGAACTCCTATAAAGTTTACCAGGTCATTACCTGCAAAGGCCATGGCTAAAGAGAAGGTTCCAATTAGAACAATAAATTTAAAAATATCAACCTTGGTAAACATGATTAATAGTTGAAGTATAATTGCCCAGATTGCAAAACTTCCTAGAATAATCATGAACGCGTTATTCTTAATTGCGTCTTTTAAATCATTATCCATAAATGATGCACCCTTGGAACCTTTTATTAAAAGAAAATAAGTAATGGCAGCAATGGCAAAGCCACCCCATAAAGCACCAAAATATTTAATTCTGCTTTTATAATTAAAAGAAAAAAGAAGTCGGGTTAAGTATTGTACAATTACTCCTGCTGTAAATGCTACCACAACGGATAAAAGAATACCTGATATAATTGCCAGGGCTTTCCCTGAGTTGATATACTCTGCTAAACCTAGTGAATTTTCAGAGGTGTAAATTTTAATAAGAGACAAAGCAACTGCTGCACCCATTAATTCAAATACGATAGAAACCGTAGTAGAAGTGGGCATTCCGTATGAGTTGAACATGTCAAGCAAGATTACATCTGTAACCATTACAGCAAGAAATAGCAAAATAATTTCGGAGAAGTAAAAGTGTTCAGGGTGAAAAATTCCTTTACGTGCAACTTCCATCATTCCACTAGAAAAGGTACATCCAACCAATATACCTAAAGCTGCTACAAGTAAAATTACTTTAAAGGTTGAAGCCTTTGAACCAACTGCTGAATTTAAAAAGTTAACTGCATCATTACTTACACCAACAACTAAATCTGAAATTGCAAGTAGAAATAAAATAATTACAATAATCAGATAGAAAATTTCCATCGAATGTTTAAGGTTTAGGTATGTCTAGTTAAAAAATAATTGAAATTCGGCCCTTCTTATTTTTGCCCCTTTTTCTTTGAGAAAAAAAGGATATAATAGACAGATAATCAAAACATTTTTATCAATTTTTTGAATTTAGCAGCATTCATCGAAATGTTGTCTATTTGAGGGTTTTGAATCTGGATTTACCTGCTATAATTACATTAAATTCGTTTATTATAGAGGAAATAATTAATTAAAACTTGAATCATTTGGATTACGGAATTGCAAATATTTTAACCTTACTTGGGTCTCTTGGACTTTTTCTATATGGAATGAAGGTGATGAGCGATTCCTTGATGGAACTTGCCGGGGATAAAATGCGAAATATTTTAGCATCCGTTACTTCCAATCGGGTTTTTGCAGTCTTTACTGGGTTTTTAATAACTGCTGTAATTCAATCTTCATCCGCTACCACACTTATGGTAGTTAGTTTTGTAAATGCTTCATTGTTAACATTAGTAGAAGCTATTGGAGTAATCTTAGGAGCACATATTGGCACCACCGTTACGGCCTGGATAATAACCATTTTAGGATTTAAGGTAAGTATGAGTGCCATTGCACTTCCTTTAGTTGGATTGGGATTCTTATTTACATTTTCTAAAAAAATTAATATTCGGCATTGGGGAATGTTTGTAGTTGGATTTGCTATCCTCTTCATTGGGCTTCAATTTTTGAAAGATGCAGTACCGGATATAAAAGACAATCCCGAAATGTTGGCATGGTTGAAGTCTTATACTGACATGGGTTTTTTGTCAATATTATTGTTTTTGGGTATTGGTACGTTATTAACAATAGTGGTTCAATCTTCCAGTGCTACTATGGCGCTCACATTAATTATGTGTCACGAA
Source organism: Bacteroidia bacterium (assembly GCA_013001815.1). Classification (GTDB taxonomy): domain Bacteria; phylum Bacteroidota; class Bacteroidia; order AKYH767-A; family OLB10; genus JABDLV01. The sequence continues at coordinate 3,168 of JABDLV010000016.1, read as the reverse complement.
GGGTGGATTCCTTTTGATATGGCTGCCGCCATGGTGTTAGGCGAGAATGTAGGAACTACTATTACTGCAAACCTTGCTGCTCTTGTAGCAAATGATAATGCAAAACGTGCAGCTCGCGCACATTTTATTTCCCAATCATTGGGTGTAGTTTGGATGTTGCTCTTATTATATCCGGCATTAAAGTTTATTGATTCATTTACTCAAAGTGGGGGTGTATCTGCTTTTGATTCACCAATGGCTATACCCGTTGCATTATCTGCTTTTCATACTACGTTTAACGTATTAAATACACTTGTCCTAATTGGTTTTATTCCTTTAATAGTAAAAATTGTTGTAAAAATGATTCCACTAAAAGAGGAAGTTGAGCCAAGTATTGATCAACCTAAATATTTAAGTAAAGAAGCGTTAAATTATCCGCAAACCGCCATCAGTTCATTGGTAAAAGAATCGAAGCGATTATTTGAAGGTCCGGTATTTGAAATTATAGCACACAGTCTAAATCTACACAGAGAAAGTATATTATCTGACCTTAAAGCAAAAAATGTAGTGCAATCATCAAGGGACATCATTGCCATAGATATTAATGAAGTTTATTATTTAAAAGTGAAGACTATCTATAGCCGTATAGTTGAATTTAGTACAAAAATTTTAGCACTGTTTACTTTGTCTAGTGATAAAGCTGAAGAGATTAATAAAATTAAGATTGCCAACCGATATTCTGTGGAAGCTATAAAAGATGTAAGAGAACTAAAGGGCAACGTAGATAAATTTATGGTGTCCGATAATAAATTTATAAAAAAGGAGTACGATGTCCTTCGTAAAAAAATGACTAAAGTGTTTCAGGAAATATTTCAAGTGATTGAGGAACCAGAATCAGAAGAACATTTAATGCATTTACAATCTTTAAGGGAAAAAATAAAACTTGATGATGTAATGATTGATGGTACGTTAGATGAGTTAATTCGAAAAGAATTAATATCTAGTGAAATGGCTACCACGCTTGCTAATGACAGCAATTATGTAAATGATATTTGTAATCATTTGATTAAAGCTGCAGAATTACTTTATGTGGAGAGTGATACTATATTGGAAGGTTTAACTACAGATGCTGATAAGGAAATAAGTGAAATCAGCAGGAAATATTAATAACTATTTCTGTCTCTTATCGTGCCATCCTGACGATGAATAATAACATCTGAGCCATAGTTTATTGCTATTCTTCGGGCTTTCGCAATCGCGTCATCCTGGTATTTATACACTGCAGTTACTCTCTTGTTTCCTTCGCCTCGAACTGCCCATTCATCTTCATAGGGAACAACATGTTGGTTGTGCGTTGCAGGACGAATACGGACTCCTAATTTTTTAGCAAATATTTTGGCAATCTTTTTTAAGAGACTTATCCAGAATTTTTCAGTTCTTAAATCGCTCATAATTTATTTTTTAAGCTGATAAAAAATACCAAGAGAATAGGATGGAGCTGCTGCAACATTTTCTGCTCTGAAAGCCCCGGCTGCTTCTGCAGATATACCTATGTTATCCGTTAGTAAATAACTTCCTTCTAAGGCCAGGCCAACATATTCTGTGTTGTTCGCATAAATAAATGATGTGCCATCATCATCATTTCTCGATCCGTTTTTTAAAGATTCTACCGCATTGATTCTTGTGATTAACCAAAATTTTGAATCAAAGAATGACAAACCAAGATCAACACCAAACTTCAATTCATCAGAATAATCATCACTTCTTAAATTGTAACCGAAATGAGCGCTTCCAAATCCGTTAATGTTGCCAAGTGTGAAACTATTTCCTGCATCCAATTGTGCAAGCACTTTAAATGCTCCATCACCCGTTTGTAATGTATTTTGTTCACCGGCTGCGTTGTCTCCTGTGGGTAAACCAAACAAAACAGTTGCAGATAGTGGCAAAGAATTCTCCGAACTCATTAACTGATATTTTAAGCCAAGGTCGGCATTACCCATTGCGGTAACTTCATCCACTTCTGTTGTGTAATTATTCATGTTATCACGGACAATAATTTTTCCCTGCACATTAGAAAAAGGAACTGCATTGAGGATTCCCGTTAGCTTATTCGTAATGCCATATTCTGCATAAATGGTAGTGTTGAATATTTTTGAATGCGGAATTTTTATAATGTCGCCATTTTTGTTGTAGTGCTGATCATATATTACCCACCACTCAGAAATTTTAAAGTACCCATTACCTTTTTCTTGGGTCCAGGGACCACCGGCTATACAGGTGCTGCTAATTACAATTTGAACAAGGAGTGCAAGTGTTATTTTTTTCATAATTAGTTTAAATGAGTTCTAAAAATTTCAATTAATGTTTCAGTGGGAATCATTCCGTTGGGATGATTTTTCATTTCATTGAGTACAGTGTCAACAGCATCAATGTTCAACCCCAGTTTCATTCCTGCAGATTTAAGCAAGCGCATTTCAGATGACTCCACTTTTAAATCTACATTTGCCATCAATACCAAGCGTTGAAACTGCACAATTCGGTCAAACTCTAATTCGGGAGGATTAAAATCTTCGTAGTTTTTAAATAGGGTATCTGCATCCGCTTTGTCTACTCCAATCATGCTTGCAATTTTTATTAAGAACTCATATTCCGGTTCATCTACCTTCTTATCAATTTTGGCAACTTTAATTAGTTCGGTTAGAATGCTAAGTTTTTCGTTCATCTGATTTTTTCTGCATTGGATTGCAAAATAATAAACGCTTTACACAATATCTATGTCAATAAGTCTTGAAAATTAGATACTTATGAATAAGTTGAAATATTGTAATTTTATTAGCTGTAAAATGAAGCGTTTCAATTAATTAGAAAAAAACTAAAAAATCACCAACCGTTTTGAATTCTATCCCGTCTATCATAGAGAAGGATTAATTCAACCTATTAACAAAACAAATCAAAATAAAAACATCATGAAAAAATTTACTTTTCTCCTTACAATCGCAGCAAGCCTATTATTAACAGTTGGAAGTTTTGCCCAAACAAACATTATAATTTGTGGTTCTGTAGTAGGAACAAATGGAGTTCCTGTAACGGTATATATCGCAGATTCTACATCTGGCATTACAGATTCAATTATTACAGACACTAATGGAAATTTTTGCGACACCATTACTGTAAATTCAACTCAAGGAA
>JABDLV010000241.1 GCA_013001815.1 Bacteroidia bacterium | reverse complement strand
AGCCATGAGCAAGTACTCCAATAGTTGGAATATTTTGATCTACACAGGCTTTATGCGCACTTACATCAATGCCATACGCCAAACCACTAATTACGGTAACATCAAACTGTTTTAATTCATTTACAAATTGCTGTGTTATTTCCTTCCCATAATCAGTTGCATTTCGTGTACCCACAATGGCAACCGAGCGTGCAGGATTTAAATTTAAATTTCCATCACCAAATAATAATAATGGCGCATCCATGCAGTGCTTTAATCGAGTTGGATAATCCTCATCTAAATAAAAATAACTTTGAATATTATTTTTTTCGATGAACTCCACTTCTTCCTCAGCCCGTTTAAAAACACTATGGTTGACTATAGAATTTGCAGTTACATTTCCAACATCAGGAATTTTTAGTAAGTGCGCTTTCTTTTGTTTGAAAATTCCTTCAACACTGCCGCAATAAGAAATTAAATTCTTGGCAGTTACATCGCCAACACCCGGTATGAGTGTAAGTGCAATTTGGTAAATAAGTTGATTTTGAGACTGGCCCATGGCTTATCAAAAATATTATCTTGCAAATGAAAAACAAAACATATGCAAAGAAATTTACGCTTTATTTTTCTTCTTGCTTGTCAGCTTTTTTTTGCGTCCATTTTTCATCACGGTTTTGCACAAACAGCTGTACTAACGGGGCAAATTCTTGATGCAAAAAATAGCGAAGCGATACCCGGTGTAAATGTATATGTGAATGACAGCACGGGTGCATCAACGGATTTAAATGGCAGGTATAAACTAGAGCTTATTGCAGGGGAGCATACGCTTCAAATAAGTTTTATTGGCTATGAAAACATTCAAGAAAAATTGGTTTTAAAAGATAATGAAGCCAGAATACTTTCTTTTAAATTAAAACAAAGTCAAAAGCTACTGAACACCGTTGTAATTAGTGCAGGAAAATATGAGCAACCCATTGAAGAAGTTACCATATCAATGGAAGTGCTGGATGTATCATTCATTGAAAACACAAATACAACCAATATTGAAACCTTGGTGGATAAAGTACCTGGAGTAAATGTGGTAGATGGGCAAGCAAATATTAGAGGTGGAAGCGGTTACAGTTACGGAGCAGGAAGCAGGGTGCTAGTTGTTATAGATGACATTCCATTGCTTACCTCAGATGCCGGTGATTCTAAGTGGAAGTTTTTACCGGTAGAAATAATCAACAAGGTGGAAGTACTTAAAGGTGCGTCATCTGCACTGTTCGGAACCTCTGCCTTAAATGGTGTAGTGCATTTCAGAACCGACTATCCGGGCAATACTCCCCAAACAAAAGCAATTTGGTTTACTTCTATTTATGATACACCAAAACGAGAACAGTTAAAATGGTGGGGGACAAATTCACCGCTGCAATTTGGTTCTAGTTTTAGTCACAGTCAAAAAATAGATCAGGTCGACCTAGTTGCGGGTGCGTATTACTTAAATAGCAGCGGCTACAGACTGGGAGAAGATGAAGAAAGTTATCGCTTTAATTTTAAAACAAGATATAGAAGCAAAAAAAATGATGGATTGAGTTATGGAATCAATCTCAATACCATGAAAAGAGATCAAGGTGTGTTTTTCCTTTGGGATAATGACAGCAGTGGAGCGTATTTACCGCTTCAAGATATAGAAACAGGTGAAGGAGTAATCAGCAATACGGAATTGAGAAGAATTTACGTTGATCCATATCTGAATTACGTAGATAAAAGCAATAACACACATCGTTTTAGAAGTAGATATTTTCTTTCCGACAATAGAAACGACACTGACCAAGATTCTAAAGCGAGTACCACCTATCTTTCTTATCAATATCAAAAGTATTTAAAGGATGTACGATTAACTATTACTACAGGTACTGAGTTAACCCTAGGTAAAGTGGAAAGTGAATTGTACGGAGATCATGATGGGGAAAATGGTGCCTTTTATTTACAAACTGATAAAAAGTTTGGCAGTAGATTGAATGCATCCTTCGGTTTTCGTTATGAATTAAATGCTGTAGATGATGTTGAAGATGAATCGCAACCGGTTTTACGAACCGGATTAAATTATAAAGTAGGTGAAGCAACATTTCTGCGTGCTTCGTTTGGTCAGGGCTACCGTTTCCCATCCATAGCTGAACGAACAATCCGCACACAAATAAGCTCTTTGTATTTGTATCCCAACGATACCTTGGTTCCTGAATCGGGTTGGAATGTAGAGCTTGGAATAAAGCAGGGAATAAAAATTAACAATTGGCTGGGCTATGCAGATGTGTCTTTATTTTACCTGGAATACAAG
>JABDLV010000192.1 GCA_013001815.1 Bacteroidia bacterium | reverse complement strand
TTGCATTACTTACTGACGCAGATTCTAAAAAAGAAGATAATAATGATTTTGTTTCTTTGATGACCATACATATGGCTAAAGGACTGGAGTTTAAGCAGGTGTTTATTGTTGGTTTAGAAGAGAACTTGTTTCCATCTCAATTATCATTACAAACCAGAAGCGAATTAGAAGAAGAAAGAAGATTGTTTTACGTTGCGCTAACCAGAGCAGAACAACAACTTACCATTACACACGCTGCAACCAGATACCGTTGGGGAAATTTAATCTCATCAGAAAGAAGCCGTTTTATTGATGAAATTGAACCGAAATTTATTGATGATAAAACCCCGAAGCGTGCTCAAGAAAAACGGGTTCAACAAAAACCATTAAAAAATTGGAATGGATTTGGCAAGGCTATCAACCCAAAGGCTCCAAGCCTGCCCTCTCGGTTTAAAAAACTGAAAGCGAGCAAACCAAATAATGGGCAAACTACTGCCAATTTTGAGGGAGACAATTTAGATAATATGAAAGTAGGCATGCAAGTTGAGCACCAGCGATTTGGCTTGGGGAAAGTATTGAGCATTGAAGGATTATTTCCAGATCATAAGGCAACCGTTCAATTTGAAAGCCAAAACGGCCAAAAACAATTGCTTTTGAAATACGCAAAACTGAAAATTATACGTTCTTGATAAAGGGTATTTTATAATATAATAATTGCCTTATCTTTATACCCAAACCTAATTTTTACACCTTACAGCTTCCCTGCTATTTATAATTAAAAATGGAATACAACACAGAAAGAAACAAGTTAGTTATACCTGAATATGGTCGTAACGTGCAAAAGATGATTGAATATGCACAAAGCATAGAAGATCGTGATGAAAGAACAAAAACGGCTAAAGCAATTGTTCAAATTATGGGGCAACTGAACCCACAGTTTAAAGATGCTGCAGATTACAGCAACACACTTTGGGATCATTTGTTCATTATTTCTAATTTTAGTTTAGATGTTGATTCACCATACCCAATGCCTGAAAAAGAAGCACTTCAGCATAAGCCCGAAAAAGTACCTTACCCACAACATAACATCAGATATAAGCATTACGGAAAGACAACTGAATTTATTATTGAAGACATTGTAAAAAGAGAAGACGGACCTGAAAAGGATATAATGATTAAGATGTTATGTAATTTTATGAAGATGGCTTACACAAACTGGAATAGAGATTCGGTTAATGATGAGCAAATTTTCAATAACGTTATTGATATGAGCAAGGGTAAAATTAAAATACCCGAAGGCTTGGTGCTAAACGCAGTTGCAGAACCGGTGCAAAGAAATCATAAATCAAATCACAAGAAAAAGAAACGTTCAAGATCTAATGGAAGTAGGGGCAGAAAGTAAAAGAACAATACAACCTGTTGGCAATAGCGTGAAACAAGGTAACCGATTTAAAGTAGAAGGTGGTACCCGTTTAAACGGGAACATAGAACCACAGGGTGCTAAAAACGAAGCACTGCAAATTTTATGTGCGGTACTTTTAACAGACCAGGATGTTACAATTAACAACCTGCCAAACATTAGAGATGTAAACAAATTAATTGATACACTGAAAGAACTCGGTGTACACGTAACAAAGCAAACGAACAACAGTTATACCTTTAACAGCTCGGGTATAGATTTAAAAATTCTTGAAAGCGAATCCTATGGTAAGCTTGCCTCATCGCTTCGTGGTTCCATAATGATTATTGGCCCCTTGTTAGCACGTTATGGCAAAGCAAACATACCAAGCCCGGGAGGAGACAAAATTGGAAGAAGAAGATTGGACACTCACTTTCTGGGGTTTGAAAGTTTAGGAGCAACGTTTTCATATAACAAAGAGAATAGTTCATTTCATGTAAGTGCTGAACAGTTAAAAGGCGCAGATATTTTGCTGGATGAGGCTTCTGTTACCGGCACTGCAAATATTTTAATGGCAGCAGTTTTAGCCAAAGGCAAAACAACCATTTACCCTGCTGCTTGCGAGCCGTACCTGCAACAGTTATGCAAAATGCTTAACTCCATGGGTGCAGACATAATCGGCATTGGTTCTAATCTGCTTACCATTAACGGTGTTGATAGTTTAACAGGTTGCACTCATACTATTCTACCAGATATGATTGAGATTGGTAGTTTTATTGGTATGGCAGCAATGACACAATCTGAAATAACAATTACCAATGCAAGGGTTGATACACTTGGCATTATACCACGAACTTTTAAAAGGCTTGGAATTAAACTTGACGTACAAGGAGATAACATACACATACCTGCACAAGACCATTACGCCATAGAGACTTTTATTGATGGTTCTATTTTAACATTAGCAGATGCAATTTGGCCTGGCTTTACACCGGACTTGTTAAGTATTGCATTAGTAACAGCTACCCAAGCAAAAGGTACAGTTCTTATTCACCAAAAAATGTTTGAGAGCAGATTGTTTTTTGTAGATAAACTCATTGATATGGGTGCGCAAATCATTCTTTGTGATCCACACCGAGCTACCGTAATAGGGTTAGACCACAAACAACCTCTCAGAGGTATTCACATGACCTCACCAGATATTCGGGCAGGGGTTGCCTTGCTTATTGCAGCCATGTCTGCTGAAGGCACCAGCATTATAAGCAACATTGAGCAAATTGACAGGGGCTATGAAAATATAGACTTGAGACTTAATGCTTTAGGAGCCAACATCCAAAGAATATAAGGCGAAATTATAAATGGCATTATAATTGTTTTAATAGTGTAAACCGATTAAAACAATGAAACAAATAAGAGGCATTTTAGCGCTTATTGCTCTAGTTACCTTTGCTTTTGGCTTTATGTATAAGACTAACACTCAGCATAGTCTAAATACAGGCACCAATGTTGGCGAATACGCAATAGATTTAAAATTTGAAGACCCAAACGGAGAAGTAATCGCACTTTCTGATTTAAAAGGACAAATGGTTCTTTTAGATTTTTGGGCATCCTGGTGTGGACCATGCCGAAGAGAAAATCCTAATATTGTTAATGCCTATGATG
>JABDLV010000179.1 GCA_013001815.1 Bacteroidia bacterium | reverse complement strand
TTGTTATTTATAGTTGCTTAATCGTTCTTCATTATTTTAACTCTTTGCATTTCATTTCCTTGATGCAATTCTACAATATACATCCCGGAATTAAAATTGCTTGTATTTATACTATAATTGAACTTGGCAATATCTTCAGTATTATATACTAATCTACCAACAGCATCTCTTATCATAATGCTCACCTTTTCATCACTAAAATTATCTAATGCCAGGGTTAATTGATTATTAAACGGATTAGGATATGCAGCCAAATGCAATTTGTCGCTTAGGTCATAAGACTGGTCTCCCAACCTGCAAGTTTCATATATGAATGTTTTAACAGACTTGCTTGAGCAACCATTTACATCTTCAACTCTAAATCTATAAGCACCAAAATTGGTAGATACATAGGTGCTATTTGTAGCACCTGCAATATTCGAACTATATCTTATCCATTGATAGGTAAAAGGTGCTGTACCTCCTGAAACTGATGCTGTAAGTAATACAGAATCCCCATCACAAACAGGACCAGGAACATTAGCAGTTGTAGGAGTCTGACTAGCTAAAGGCCTTTGCAACCTATTGTATACATATTTTTGTGAACGAGCAATACATCCGTTGGTATCAGTTACCGAAAGTTTGTAGTTACCTGTTCTTGACACATAATATTGATTTCCTGTCGCACCTGCTTGAGGATTTCCATACCTTAACCACTCAATGGTATAAGGGGCCCCAACAGTTGTTTCAATTAGTGAAGAATCTCCACCACAAAATGCGCTAGGACCTGAAACAATTACATCTGTAGGTGGGTTTGGATACTTAGATAATGTTAGTTTGTTTCCTACTAGTTCACATCCATTGGCATTTGTAACTTTTAATTTATAACCCACTGCATCTGTTCCATAATAGGTATCTCCTGTAGCACCGGCAATTGGAACCCCAAATCTAAGCCATTGCTTTGTTACCGTTGGATCTGGTGTAGACTGCATTAATATTCCTGAAGGAGGAAAGCGGCAAAAAGTAAGTCCGCCATTAGACCAAATTGTGGCATCAAGAGCACCAGGCTCATCCACTGTTGTTGTTAATTCAGATGTACAACCCTCATTATCTGTAACTGTTACAGTGTAAACTCCACCATTCAAATTACTTATATCTTCAGTTGTTTCACCGTTGCTCCAAGAATAACTAACCGGTGGAACACCACCTGATAATGTTATATCAACGGACCCATCTCCATCTCCGTTACATGTAACATCAAAGGAGTTATCTGAAAGCGAAGGTTGATTAGAACAACCGCCACCACCACATGGAAGTATGATAACTGCAACAGAAACAAAATCCTCACAAGGGGGTTGAGAGTTTGTTGTTCTTCTTACATAATATATTCCGTTAGTTGAAACAATTGGTGAAGCAAGTGTATTGAATGCCGCATCTTCATAAGTATACGTACCACCGGCATTGTTTGAATCGACTATATTTACAGAGCTCAAATCTACAGTTACGCTTGGACATACATTTGAAACAAAGCCATCTAAATTATATAAGTCAGGAGTATTATTTACAAATATTGTCATTGTATCACTACCATTTGGACACGCACCACCACTTGAATTTAAAATTAAAGAAACAGGGTTTCCAACTTCAGATGCATCGGGTGTATAAATTGCCAAGGGATCATTTCTGTTAGGATCAAACGTTCCTACTCCCCCTGCCCATGTTGCACTTGCACCAGAAGGAATAATTCCTCCTAAGCCTACCTCTTCATCTCCGCAAATGGTAATATCCGGTCCGGCATTAGTAATACACTGTGAAAATGCTACTGTAACTGAGCTACACAATATGAATGCAAAAAATAAAATCTTTTTCATTTCTGTTTTGTTATAATAGTTTGGTAATTAAATATTTGACAGGCAAAATTCTTTCCGGAGAAGGGGGATTTTACCCTGATTTTAAGAGTAGAAATTTAAGAAATAAAATCTGTTTGCTAAAGTAATATTGATAGATGGATTCATTTACTTGGTAAATACATCATTTTGAGCCGTAGAATCTACAATTTGAACCTATTCTGAACTCATTTTTCGAAAGAAAAAGACATAATTATATGAAAAACAGCTATTTACTTTTTAGACCCAAAATTCACCCTAGACTCTTCCTTTTTAATCAATCTTTCTATGTTTTTTCGATGCGTTGCAATAATTAAGAAAGCAATTCCGATGGAAAAGATGTCAAGTACCCGTGAATAATCGGGAAGAACGAAAACTATTATTATAGGGAATGTAATAGCCGCGATCATTGAGCTTAACGAAACATACCTGCTAATTAAAAGTGCAATAAGAAAAACAATGGTACTTACAAGCCAAGCTAATGGATGTATGGCTGCTACCACTCCGGTAACCGTTGCAACACCTTTGCCTCCTTTAAAGTTTGCAAAAACCGGAAATATATGACCCAATACTGCACAAGCTCCTAACAAAATATTGAGCGAAATAAGCAAATCGGTGCTGAAAGAATCTAATGGCAATAATTGTACTAATTGAACTGCTGCAAAACCTTTTAATATATCAAAAATAAGAACTGGTATTCCTGCTTTTTTACCAAGCACCCGAAAGGTGTTGGTTGCACCGGCATTTTTACTTCCATGCTCTCGAACATCAATATTGTAAAACTTTTTGCCGACCCATATTGCACTTGGAATAGAACCCAATAAATAAGCCACCACACAACACAATACAATATAAAAAATTAACATGGCTGCAATTTAATGATTTGATTAATTTTCAAATTTTCGTTTAAATTCTCTTGCCTTTCTATCTGTAGACAACATGTATTGGTACTTCTCCTTACCTTCAGATGCATCAGCAATTCTTTTGTCGGGCTTTACATCACTTATAGCATCATTATACGTGCTTTCAGAAGAAATGCTTTGCAAGATTCCTTTTCTGTAATTGAAATAATACCAAGTGGTTTTATCAACATTTAACATTAGAGTCCATTCATCTCCTGAACGCTTTTTGACATACTCCATGTGTCCTTCAACAAAACGATTCACCGGTTTACCATTTAAATAATTAACTCCGATGGGGCCACTATTTACAAATGCATTGTTAACCGGATCCCAGTACATTTTTAGATGTGAAAAAATGATGGTGCTTTTGAGTGACTCCGGTAATTTTTTAGGTGCACCATACAATGCCATTTCATTTTCTAATTTTTCAAATTCCGTATTGCCAATTTTTGCTTTTAATGCATTTTTGTAAATGTTCCTATTGTTGTCTGTAGCTTTTAGCAAAAAATTATCTGAAATATCTTCGGCCATATAATTCAATGCATCTTTTGCCAACAAGAAGTTTACATCGATTAACAATTCAAATGAAGTTGAATCATTATTTAAATTATAAGTAACTGTGCCATATGGCACCGATTGTAATTGTCCTAACTTCATATTAAAGTTTAACGGGCCCTCTCCTTTTAAAATACATTTTTCATCATTTAATGTATACGTAGATGCTACATCTATAGAGGTATTTCCTTTTTTCTTGCTTTGTTTTGTTTGTTCTTCAGGCTCGTATTGAATACTGTATTCAGATTTTTTCAAATCGAACTTCAACTCACCTGATGCACTGAATAATTCTTCGTCCTTTATGTCTTGTTTACGTGCAAAAAACACGGGATAGATTTTAGAAGAGTCACTGGAAATAGCAATAGCGGTAAATAGTTTTTCTCCGTTTTCATTTCTCGGATCTTTAACCGGAATATTTACACCTTTCGGGTTAATAATGGATGAAAAACTAAACCAGTTTTTTTCTAAATCCTCGCAGCGATGATCAATTTTTGCAAAACCATCAAATCTTAGATTGGCTTCATCCGCTAAAATAACTGCATTGCCTTTGTACTTGGTATTCGGACTAATAGAGAAGTCATCCTGCTCCACAATTTTACCGTATGCAAAAAGAGACTCAGTAGTATCTACACCTATCTGTTCTAAATTAATTCTGTGCTCCACACTTAACATATCTTTATACGAGTAAAACCCAGTACCCTGAATTTCATTCCTTCCTTTTATCAATACATCCGCCTCGGTTATCGTGTGAAATTTGGTCGTGTTGTTAGCAAGAATTCTTGCGTTTTGTAATTGTCGTAAATAAGCATTCTTTTCAATTACTACGATTCCTAAATCAGGAATAACAGATGCATCTGCAATGGTTATACTCTTCACCCCTTTAGATTCAATCAAGAAATTATTTAGATTATAGGTAGCAAGGGGGGCATCAAATGTGAGTGAGTCTTGCATAGGATGCGCTGAAATAAACTGTGCACCAATTTTGCTTGAAGTAATATTGGACTGGCTTCCAAAATCAACAGTCTTTTTATCCATCCACCATTTGAACTCATCACTGTAAGCTACATATTGATTAACCGGGAATGTGACCAACGTAATTCCACCATTCGTTTTAAAATTTGCTTGTCGGTTAGCCATACTTACCACCGCATTTACATTCATGACTTTCATAGCCAGATCTTTCGAGTTGGGAACGTATAAATTAAAGTTAGAAGTGTCGGCATTAAACGTGGTTTGCATTAAGTCAATTTTATTCGATGTTAAATCTGCATCCGGCATATGCACTACTCCATTACCGGCCAAACCTTTTGAACTTAATATCAAATTACCATCTAAATCAGCCTGGTCATTGTACAAAGCAAACATTCCTTCATTCTTATACACCAACATCTCATCATTCTTATGTCTCCAATTAACAAATACATCTTCGGCTTGCACAGCTGGATATGAGGCGGACCCAATTGTTTTTTGCGCCATGGCAAACGTTTCTCCAAATGCGTTTGTAGAATCAGGGAAGAACAAAATTTTACTGGCATTCGTAGTTGAACTTAAAAAGTTAATCACTCCTTGCCCTCTTAATCCTTCATGACTCAATTGAATGCTTTGGGCATACTTTCCTAGTTTATTATTTAACGCTAATCCTTCAGAACCTATTTCTTTTACAAAACCAAAAGAGTAATCGTCTTGTATGGTAAGTTGCTCTTTCATCTCAGGAAAAATTCCAGACGAAACAAAAGTACCGTCAAACCGCATTCCACCCGGAGAAAAATTATCTAAACTGTCTATAGTAAACGGCAACAAATGAAAATAGAAATCATTCCTATCATAAACTCCATCAAAAATATGAGCATGGTCGTAATACACATAGGAATCTGTATTGGCTTTAAACGTTGGGAATTGCGGATAGGGCTCTAAACTTGATTTATTAATTAAACTGTCAATTTTAAGCACCCCCGTAACATTCTGAAGTACGCTCTTCATAGGTATTAGACGATACCTACCTGTTTCATCCGGTTCATCAGCTACAATCTTCATTCTAAGTGAATCAACATCCCTTAAATCTAAATCAAATTGATCATAATTAAATACGAAATCATCTCCCCAAAAATCTATTCTACCTGCGCGTAAGTGACCACCACAACTAAAATTTCTGTCTTCATGCAGAACTAATTCCTGATTTGCAGGTCTCACATAAACAAACTGTGTGTCACTTAAAAATATTCTATCTACTCCTCTTACCGTAATATCACTGTTCAATAAATTTATGCTTGCATTCGGCAAGGCAGAAATTACCGATTCAAATTTTATTACATCATAATCTACATTACCCAATGATGCGTTTAAATAGAAATACAACTTTTCTCTAAATGTTGCTTCATCTGTATCTTCATTATATTCCAGAAACCCTTTGTCTGAAAGTGTGATTAGCATTTTGCGCGCCTGAGGTTCACTCATTCTCAAATATTTTGCAAAGTCTGGCGCATAAATAACATCAGAAGAAGTTTTTTCAGCATACTTTTTTACTGTATAAAGTGGACTTTGACTTGCAATCCCTTGTAAGCGTGCAAATTCAATTTTCCGATAATAGTTTTGTGATTCAAAAACCATTTTGGACTCGCCTGCACCTAAACTCATTTTCATATCAATGATTGGATCATCAATCTTCCATTTTAATTCATCCGCATGAATATCATATTTATGAAAAGAACTTATGAATGGACTTTTATTTCCACTTTTTGTATTTCTAGTTAATACAACTTCCCTGTTCTCTACATTATAACTAAACTCTAAACCTGCATGATAAAGAGAATCTTCATCCATGTAAATAATGGCGGCTGCCCTTCTCGATGATATTCTATCAGTTCTAACTGCAAAATTCTTTGAAGCTAATTTTAAGAATGGCTTTCCTTCTCTATGAAAGGAGATGTACGCATAAGTATCCTTTCCTCCTGTTCCAAGCATCTTTCCGCCATGTACACTAAAACCGCCCTGGTATATTGCATCTTTAACAAGCTCTTTAATTTCTAATCTACTTCCGTAAGACGAAAAACGAGGATACGAAGCTTTTTCTTCTGTAACGTTTGCCAGTATTTTATCCTCAACCTTACCGACAAGAGGTTTCGCAAAATAATTTTTGTAATGGAAAGCTACAGAGTCAACTACATAATTAGAGCTTTTTAACTCCAATCTATATTTTGCAATTATATCTGCATACACTTCTGATTCACTCTCACCTGCACGTGTCCAAAGAATTTTTCCCTTATTGCCAATAAAGATATTTTCACTCAGCAACAGAACCCCGGAAGTATTGTAGATAATTGAACTGTCTCTTTTTGAAATACAAACTAATTTAATATCGCTAAAGTGTACCTCTGCCCTATCATCCATTACAAACTTAAACTTGTAACTGTCCGATTTCCAAACAACAGAATTTGACCTGTAAAGCTCTTGATGATTGAATAAGTTGTTTGATTTTTTCAGAACCTCTTTAAACTTTCTTGATGAACCCTTAGAATCAGCAATAATAGCTTTGTGCCATGCTATAAATGTTTCACTGGTGTGGTTGTGTTTTGAAAATCCAATGAGGGCTTCTATATAATTGGAAAAATCCGGAAAGGGAGCCAATCTTTTTTTCAACATCGCATCAGCCACATTGTACACCTCTGTTTGTTGAGCCGGAGTAAACTTTCCTCCATTCCAATAGGGTAAAAAATTCATCAACAGTGCATCGGTTTTCTTTTTGTTTACGGGCTTTAACTTTGATTCAAGCTCATCTATAAACTTTGTTTGATCTTTCGTAAAACTTTTTAGTTGCTGAGCATTTGCTGAATGAATAAAAATGAATGTTAAAACAAGGGCGAACAGTTTTTTCATTTAGTTGTATTTACTTTTTAAACAGTGCCGAACACCAGGTATTCGACTTTTTATAATTTTCAAGTTTTAGATTTGAACGATTTGCCTCTTTTTCAATATCAACTAAATCTGGTTCATAAAATCCACTGATAACCAGAATTGCATTTTGCTTTAATGACTTACTAAATCTTTTCAAGTAATTTAGGATGACATTCTTATTAATATTTGCCAGAATTAAATCATATTCAACTAGCCCTAAATTATCTATATCTCCTTCTAAAACTGATACTTTACTGCTGTTATTGTTCAAACAGTTTTCAACAGAGTTTACTATGCAATTCTTATCATTATCAATTGCTAAAACATGCTTGGCACCCAACTTTTCTGCCAATAGAGCAAGCACCCCTGTTCCTGTGCCCATGTCTAACACTTGTTTATTGCTAATATTTAATTCCAATAAATACTCAATCATTAATTTGGTTGTATCGTGATGGCCGGTGCCAAAACTCATTTTGGGTTGAATGAGTAGTTCATGTTTTACATTAGGCTTTGATTGATGAAATGGTGCACGAATGTAAACCTCATCTTTAATTAAAATAGATTCATAATTAGATTCCCACATGGCGTTCCAATTTTGATGCTCTATTATTTCAGTGGTAAAATTGACATCCTTTAAAATTTCAGAGCTGCTCAATGTGTGAATTATTTCATTTTTGCTGTATTGATCTTCTTTGATAAAAGCACGTAATTCTTGTTCACCTTCTTCAAACATATCAATATTGCTATCACTAAACATCGCAAGTATGATATCTGAAAGATTTAACTCTCTACTCCACTTAAATTTTACACAAACGTATTTCATATTAAGAACTCTAAAATGCTAATTATAAAATCATCATCATAAAAAAAGCCACGCTAATGCGTGGCTTCTAAACGTTAATTATTACGTAAACCTATTTTTTTACAAGCTTTGAACTTGTTATAAATTCATCTGATTCTATGTAAACCATATACACTCCTGCACTCAGTGCACCAGTATCTAAATGAACTATATTTTTTTCATTTGCTTGAATTTTATTTTCAAACATTAATGATCCCAAAACATCAAATACGCTAATCGTTAATGTTCCGCTTATAGCTTCATCAAACGAAATGGTACAAGCATCATTGGTTGGATTTGGATATAAATTTAAACCTGTGTTTTCAAAAGACTCTGTTATACCTACAGTACCACCATCTGCACATGCAAAAAATGTTTCCCAGGTACCTGCTGCTGCAGTTATAGAATTTGAACCAAATGCAGCTGTGCCGGTATATGAACCCACAAAACAAAATGTCCCGTCAGAACCATTAGCAACAACCGCTTTTCCCTGGTCATTAGAATTACCACCACCTTTTGCCACATAAGTTAAAGTTCCAAACGTATTGTACTTTGCAATAAACGCATCCGAAGGACCTGAAGCACTTAAAGATTGTCCGCTAAAATTTGAATTACCGGCAAATAAACCGGTTACATAAACTGAACCATTTGGATCTGCCTCAGCACTGCAACCATTTCCTAAATCTTGAAAATTTCCGCCACCTTTTTTAACCCAAACTGGTGTACCTTGATTATCATATTTTACAATAAACATGTCTCCTGCCATGCTGGCCTCGGTTACACTTAATGAACCGAAAGATGCTGTAGTGTAAAATATGCCTGTCATGTAAACATCGCCATCATCATTTGCAGAGATTGAATTGGCCTGGTCTAAACCATTGCCACCCGCTTTTCGTGCCCATATTCCATTCCCATTTGCAGGGTTTAACTTAGCAAGAAAAATATCACTTGAACCCGAACTACTCAAATTCGTTCCAAAAACAGGAGTGTTGTTTCCTTGAAAATATCCGGCAACATACAAATCGCCACTTGCACTATAAGTAACAGAAAGTCCTTTATCCTCTGATGAACCACCACCATCTACTAACCATTGCTCTACCCCGGTGGTATTGTACTTGACTGCAAATATGTTAATGTTACTTATTATACCGGAATTTAAATTTAACGAACCGAAATCTGCACTGCCGGCATAAGCACCTGTAACAACTACTTCACCACTTCCTACATGCGCAATATCATATGCTTCATCAATTGAATTTCCACCTGCAGTTCTAAGCCATGCTAAATTTCCACTTGCTCCATTTAGTTTTGCAACAAAAACATCACTGTTTCCAACGACCGATATGAGTGTTCCTTGTATTCCAAAATTTCCCTGGTATTTTCCCGTGATATACACATTATCACTGTTATCCACCGTTACACCACCGGTATTTGCAAAGCTTAAAGAATCTCCTCCATTTACTACCCAAATTAATCCTCCATTAGAGTCAAATTTGGCTACATAAACCTCTGTGTTTCCTTTTGCTGTAATTGTGGTAGCACCAAAGGTTCTTGTACCACTAAAATCACCCATAACTATGGTATTGCCATTGGAATCTTTTACAATATCATTTTTGGTGTTAGCATTTACAATTCCCCCCTCACTTTGCACAAAATCGTACACTAAAGGTTGGCTACTTGCTTGAAATAAAAGGAGGCTCAAAGTAATAGTAAAAAATGTTCTCATAAGATTTTAGGTTAAATTTAAGGCCCGACAAAAATAGACTAATAATATTTGAAAGGAAAGCCAAATTAGTAATTTCGCTATCCTAATAAATAGCCTTTTAAATGACATTACTAATTAAAAATATAGCCATTTTATGTGGAATTCAAGAAAATACCAATGGTTATTTGGCTGGTAATGAACTAGGTAAAATTAATGAAATTGAAAACGCCTGGCTTTTAGTAGAAAATGACAAGATCTTAGATTATGGAAAGATATCTGAATATGAGAATTCTCAACATTTTGGCTCTATTTCCATAGATAAAGAAATTGATGCTACAGACAAGTTTGTTGGCCCTACCTGGTGCGATTCTCACACCCATTTAATCTTTCCGGCTTGGAGAGAATCTGAATTTGTAGATAGAATTAATGGACTTAGTTATGAAGAAATTGCAAAACGCGGTGGCGGTATTCTAAATACTGCAAAAAAAATGCAAGATGCTTCAGAAGAAGACTTGTTTGCTCATGCACAAGAACGCATAGATGAAATTATAGCATTTGGCACAGGAGCTGTAGAAATTAAAAGTGGTTATGGCTTAAGCACTGAATCTGAATTGAAAATGTTGCGTGTTGCCAAAAAATTGAAACAGCAAAATGATATACAAATAAAAACCACCTTTTTAGGTGCACATGCATTGCCCGCAAAGTATAAAGAGAACCGTAAAGAGTACATTGACTTAATTGTGAACGACATGTTACCTAAAATTGCCGAAGAAGAATTGGCAGATTATTGTGATGTGTTTTGCGACCGCGGATTTTTTACTGAAGCAGAAACGGATACCATATTAGAAGCAGGAAACAAATTAGGATTAAAGCCAAAAATTCATGCAAATGAATTAGGGTTTACAGGCGGTATTCAATCAGGGGTTAGAAATAATGCAGTATCAGTAGACCATTTAGAATGCGTTGGTGATGAGGAAATTGAGCTATTAGCAAATTCTAAAACCATGCCTACCCTATTACCCTCTACCGCCTTTTTTCTTCATTTGCATTACCCGCCTGCAAGAAAAATGATTGACAATGGTTTGCCCATTGCACTGGCAACTGATTACAATCCTGGTTCATCACCATCCGGAAATATGCCCTTTATACTTGCACTGGCATGCATTCATTTAAAAATGACACCTGCCGAAGCTTTTAATGCTGCTACTATTAACGGTGCCTACGCAATGGAATTAGATTCAACACTGGGAAGCATAACAAAAAATAAAAAAGCAAATTTTTTCATTAGTAATAAAGGAGTAAACCTTTCTCAAATTCCATACAACTTCGGAAGAAATCCGGTAGAACAAGTATTCATTAACGGTAAACTAATTCATCAATAAAAATTATTATGGCACAAAAACTAATTGAGTGTGTACCAAATTTTAGTGAAGGAAGAGATCTCTCAATCATTAAGCAAATAACAGATGAGATTGAAAATACAGAAGGTGCTAAACTGCTAAATGTAGACCCCGGTGCTGCTACCAATAGAACAGTAGTTACCATTGTTGGAGAGCCTGATGCCGTTGTTAATGCAGCATTTGCAGCCATTAAAAAAGCTTCTGAAGTTATTGATATGAGCAATCACTCGGGTGAACACCCTAGAATGGGTGCCACAGATGTATGTCCATTTGTTCCCATTGCAAATATTAGCATTGAAGAGACCGTAGAATATTCTAAACAACTCGCTAAACGAGTGGGTGAAGAAATTAACATACCTGTTTATTTGTATGAAGAATCTGCACAAAGTGAACAGCGAAAAAATTTAGCGGTTATAAGAGCCGGGGAATATGAAGGATTTGCTGATAAAATAAAACAAGCTGAGTGGAAGCCGGATTTTGGTCCAAGTACTTTTAATGAAAAAGCCGGAGCCACAGTTATTGGCTGTAGAGATTTTTTAATTGCTTATAATGTGAACCTAAATACAAAATCTGTAAAACGTGCAAATTCTGTTGCATTTGATGTTAGAGAAAAAGGAAGAGTAAAAAGAAACGGTGACCCAATAACAGGAGAAATTGTCTTAGACAAAAATGGTGTTGAAGAACGAGTACCGGGCACACTAAAGGGAGTAAAAGGCATAGGATGGTTTATTGAGGAATATGATGTTGCACAGGTATCTGTTAATATTACAAGATTTAGAGACACGCCTTTACACATGGTTTTTGATGAATGTGTAAAAAGCGCAACCAGCCGTGGCTTAAGAGTTACAGGCTCTGAACTTGTTGGATTGGTGCCACTTTCTGCTATGGTTGATGCGGGTAAATATTTTTTAGAAAAGCAAAGCCTTTCAGCTGGAATGAGTGAAAAAGATTTAGTTCACATAGCTGTTAAGTCTATGGGATTGGATGAGCTTGGACCCTTTGATCCGAATGAAAGAATTATTGAATACCAATTAAACAATATCGATAGCAAACCATTAATCAATTTAAAATTAAATGAGTTTGCAGATGAAACTGCCAGTGAATCACCTGCACCTGGTGGCGGATCTATTGCGGCATATGTTGGTGCTTTAGGAGTATCACTGGCCACCATGGTAGCCAACCTTTCAGTTGTAAAAAAAGGATGGAGAGATAGGTGGAAAGAATTTTCTGCACATGCGGAAGAAGGACAAAGAATAAAAGATCAATTACTCAATTTGGTAGATGAGGATACCAATGCATTTAACGCAATTATGGATGCGTTTAAACTTCCCAAGAACACTGATGAAGAGAAAAAAGAAAGAAGCAAGCAAATTCAGAATGCGACTAAGCTGGCAATTGAAGTTCCATACAAAGTAATGGAAGTGTCATATAACAGCATGAAACTGATAAAGGCAATGGCTGAAACGGGCAACCCTAATTCAGTTACAGATGCCGGAGTTGGAGCGCTTTGTGCAAGAAGTGCAGTAATAGGAGCTCATTTAAATGTGAAGATTAATGCCAAGGATTGCAAAGACCAAGAATTCCTAGATTCAATTCTTAAAAAATCCG
Source organism: Bacteroidia bacterium (assembly GCA_013001815.1). GTDB lineage: Bacteria > Bacteroidota > Bacteroidia > AKYH767-A > OLB10 > JABDLV01. The sequence continues at coordinate 4,556 of JABDLV010000179.1, read as the reverse complement.
CTGAAATAGAGGCAAATGCGGTAAAAATGGAGAAAGAAATTCTTGATTTAGTCAATCAGAAAATCTGAAAAATGTAACCTTGTATATAATAGTATCTTTTTGGCCTTATTTACGTTAAATATTTAGACACCATCTGGCGTTAGAAATATAGATGCCTATTAAAAAATTTATAACTGGATTTATTTTTTCCTTTCCTGTTCAGCTTCTTGTGATGCACTTCAAGAAGAGTCAGATGCTATTGCTGTATTGGTTCTTGTTGTTTGGGTTTATCTTTCAGCTTTTTGCGAATAAATACGGTGTCCCATATCTATTTTTTGATCCTGAATATGTAGGCAAAGTAACTGTCCTATCATTTTTTATAATGGGGCTTACTTTAGGTGTTTTTATACTGGCCTTTAATATTTCCAGTTATCTGTTAAATAGTTTTAGGTTTCCATTCCTGGCAACACTTAGCAGAACCTTCTTAAAGTATTCGCTGAATAATTCAATAATTCCAATACTGTTCATTGTTATTTATCTGGTTAAGGTTTTCAAATTTCAAAGGGAACTGCAGTATGTAGAAACGTCAACTATTTTACTTTATTCTTTAGTTTTTATTCTAGGAATTGCCGTTGTTTTGGTATTAGGGTATCGATATTTTATTCTAACCAACAAAGACATTTACAAAATGCATGGCATACAGTCTAGTGATAACTTACAGTTAGACGAAGAACAGATTGCCAAAACAGCTAAAAAGAGAAAGAAGCATCAATATCGCAAAAGCAGAGGATGGAGAGTAGATAACTATTTTGGTTTTCCACTGCATTTAAAAGCGGTAAGAAGTATTGCTCACTATAAAGTTCATATGCTTGATTCTGTTTTTAAACAGAACCACATTAATGCAGCATTTTTTGAGATATTCATTTTTGTAACGTTTATAGCACTGGGACTTTTTAGAGACAATTTGTATTTCAGAATTCCCGCGGCAGGTAGCATCATATTGCTATTTACTATCATCATCATGCTATCCGGTGTATTGCGTTTTTGGCTTCGCGGATGGGCAAGCACAGCAATTTTGGCAGTATTGCTCCTATTGAATTCACTCACATCATTTGAGTTCATCAATCCAAGAAACCAAGCATATGGTTTGGATTATTCTACTGCTAAAACAGAATATTCAAATCAGACTTTATCTGAAAACTCATCTCAAATACACTTCGAGGAAGACGTTTCAGCCGGCATTGAAATACTTGAAAACTGGAAAGCCAAATGGACAGCAAGAGGGGTTGAGAAACCTAAGATTCTGCTACTGAACACAAGTGGTGGTGGAGTTCGCAGCATGGTTTTTACTTTCAGAACGCTACAAGTTCTTGATAGTACTTTTAATGGTGAGTTAATGAATCACACACATTTGATTACCGGTTCATCCGGTGGAATGATTTCTGCTGCCTATTACCGACAGCTTTATATTGATGATAAAGATGTCCTCCTAAAAGCTAATCGCGATGTGAATAATCAATACTTAAAAAATATCGGGAAGGATATGCTTAATGGTACGGCTTTTAGTGCAGTTGTAGGTGATCTGTTTTTAAACTCGCAAAAGTTTACTGATGGTGACTATAAGTATATAAAAGACCGTGCTTATGCTTTTGAACAACAATTGCATGAAAACACAGACTCCATTTTAGATACCAGATTGGTAGATTACCTTGAAGATGAACGGAATTCTAAAATTCCAATGATGGTAATTACGCCAACTATTGTAAATGATGGCAGAGCACTGTTTATAACGCCTCAACCTTCCTCCTACTTAATCAACAATCCTCAAAATACAGACAGTGACATACAAACCGTTGTAAACGGTGTAGAATTCAGTCGGTTCTTTCATGATCAAAATGCGCTGAATGTTAAAATGACCAGTGTATTAAGAATGAATGCAACCTTCCCATACATTACTCCACCGGTTAGTTTACCTAGTGAACCCGCCTTAGAAGTGATGGATGCAGGGATTAGGGACAATTATGGCCTCACCAACTCAGTTCGATTCTTATATACGTTTAAAGATTGGATTGAAGAAAATACCAGCGGTGTAGTCTTACTTCAAATTAGAGACAGTCATAAAGAAGAACAAGTTCAAGACAACAGTATTAAAACTATATTCCAAAAACTTACTACGCCTTTCAGAAATATTTCTGGAAACTTTCTGGTGATGCAAGACTATATTCAGGACACTGAATTACAATATGCCAAAGAATGGTTCAATGGTCCATTAGACATCGTGCACATTCAAATGCCCTACATGAAAGAAAAGATTGCATTAAATTGGCATTTAACCAACAGAGATAAGAATCATTTGATTAAAATGGTTCTAAATGAAGAGAATAGAAAGTCTTTGGATCGATTGATTCAGTTGTTAGAAAATGATACAACCTCACTAGCCAATAAATCTCAGGAAAGTGCCGTACTAGTAAGAAGCCATCCTTAGAAGAGCATTCTCAAAACGCTCTGTAGGTAAGAAATCTTTTTCTAAATTTTCACTCATGGGTACAGGCGTATCTAAACTACCAACACGCATTACCGGTGCATCTAAATACTCAAAAACTTCTTCATTAATAATTGCTGATATTTCACCTGCTATTCCCCCGGTTAAAGTGTCTTCATGCAATACGATTGCCTTACCTGTTTTCTTTACTGAATCTAATATCAATTCTTTATCTAAAGGAACCAGAGAGCGAAGATCAATTAAGTCTGCAGAAATGGAATTGTGTTTTTCTAATGCTTTTAAAGCCCAGTGCACTCCCATACCATAAGTGATAATAGTTAATTGCTCACCCCTCTTAAGAAGTTTTCCTTTTCCAATTTCTAAACTAAAATATGCATCAGGCACTAATCCACTTATGCTTCGATAAAGCGCTTTATGTTCAAAAAACATAACGGGATTTGGGTCCTCAATGGCAGCTATTAATAATCCTTTTGCATCGGCCGGAAAAGCCGGATATACTATTTTTAAACCCGGGGTATGAAAAAACCAGGCTTCATTAGACTGAGAGTGAAATGGACCTGCCCCTACTCCTGCCCCTGTTGGCATACGCAATACGGTATCTACTTTTTGTCCCCAGCGATAATGGGTTTTTGCGACATTATTTACTGTTTGGTTAAATCCGCAGCTAATAAAATCTGCAAATTGTAGCTCCACAACAGATTTAAAACCGGCAATAGACAAACCCTGTGCAGCACCAATAATGGCAGACTCACAAATAGGTGTATTTCTAATTCTATCCTTTCCAAATTTTTCTAGAAACCCTTCAGTAATTTTAAATACGCCTCCATACTTTGCTATGTCCTGTCCCATAATGATTAAATCATCATGTTTTTGCATTGCTTGTTTTAATCCATCAGAAATAGAATCAACAAATCGCATTTCAGAATTTGATGCTCCTTTAGGTAATTCAATTGCCGAAGCACAAGGTGCATATAAATCTCTTATTTGTAATGCTGAATTTGCTTGTGGCAGTTCTTCTGCAAATGCAACTTCCAATCCTTTATTGATTTCTTCTTTAATTACTGAATAATACTTTTCTTTTTCATCTTCAGTAATTAATTTTTTATCCAACATATAATTCTCAAAGTTTCTTATTGGATCTTTTTTACCCCAAATTTCAAACAGTTCTTGTGGTATGTACTTAGTGCCGCTGGCCTCTTCATGCCCTCTCATCCTAAAAGTCATACACTCCAAAATTACCGGAGCCTGCTTTTGAACGATATAGTTTTTTAGTTCAACAACTTTATGATACACTTCCAACACATTATTTCCATTACATTGTTCTGCATGTACACCATAACCAGGACCTTTATGAATAAAGTTTTTAAATCTGAATTGCTCACTGGAAGGTGTGGACAATCCATATCCGTTATTTTCAACTATAAATAATACCGGTAAATCCCAAACAGCTGCCACATTTAGTGCTTCATGAAAATCACCTTCACTTGCTCCACCATCACCGGTATAAGCAACCACTACTTGGTTGTTTTCTTTTAGTTTATTGGCTAATGCTATTCCATCTGCCACACCCAACTGGGCTCCCAAATGAGAAATCATTCCAACTATATTAAACTCTTGTGTTCCAAAGTGAAAAGAACGATCTCTCCCTTTGGTAAAACCACTTAGCTTGCCTTGAAACTGAGCGAATAACTTTTCTAATGGAATATTTCTGGTGGTAAATACTCCTAAGTTTCTATGCATAGGAAGTATGTACTCGTCCTGATTTAATGCTAATGTGCTACCAACAGAAATGGCCTCTTGCCCAATACCGGAAAACCATTTAGAAATTTTGCCCTGCCTTAATAGTAAAAGCATTTTTTCTTCAATTAAACGCGGTTTGATTAAGTGGTAATAGATATTCAAAAGCTCTTTGTTACTCAGCTTTTTTCTATCAAATAGAATGGTATTGGCTTGTATATCTGGCATAAAAGTTCTCTAAAATCCTTAACTTTGATTTAGATTCGTTTAATAGGATAATGATACTAAATTACCTTATAATAGGTTCCATTTTTGCTTGGGCAGTTTACTTTTTAAC
>JABDLV010000174.1 GCA_013001815.1 Bacteroidia bacterium | reverse complement strand
CTTAAAACCATTCCCAGGCATCACTTACATAAGATTTCGCATATAGTGCTGCGTTTAATTTCGCCCTTTTACAGAGGCAACAATTTTGAAGATCCTATTACAGGAATTAAGTATAGAAAAATGCTGTCTTACGGAAGAAACAACCCAAGACCGAATGCACTGGCACCTGATTCGCTTTCATTAGAAAGACATAGAATACTTTGGTTATACTTAAAAGAGAAAACAAATTTCTTTACTGATCAAATTAAGTTTTTACACCTGGCACCAGAGTACTGTTTTTTAAAACTTTTTAGAAAGCAAAAAAATTTAGATTACACCTGTGCTGATTTAAACTCTCCATGGGCAGATGTGCATATGGATGTGCATGATATTCCTTTTGATGAAAACACGTTTGATGTAATTATGGGAAACCATTTATTAGAACACGTTGAAGATGATAGAAAAGTAATGCGAGAATTTTATCGTGTAATGAAGCCGGGTGGTTGGGGAATTTTTATGGTGCCAATGGACTATAATAGAAAAGAAACCTATGAAGACCCAAGCATTACAGATCCGAAAGAAAGAGAAAAGCATTTCTGGCAAAGCGACCATGTTCGGTTATATGGATTAGATTACTCTGACCGATTGGGCAAAGCCGGTTTTGAGGTTACGGTAGATGATTTTGTAAAGAAATTGAGTCCCGAACTGGTTAAGAGATATGGGCTGCCCCCAAATGAGATAATTTATTTCTGTAAAAAGCCGGCCAGCGCAAATTAGGTAAGGGTTATAAGTTATTCTAATTCAGGTAGTTGTATGTTGTCTGGTACAATAAAGCAGGCCGGATAATCATCTTTTATTGTTCTAAAAAAGCGGTCAGCTTCAAACTTGGTCTTAAAATCACCTGTTCTAACCTTAAAATTAGGCTGTTGGTAGATAAGATAAACGTTGTTTTCAGGGTAGTTTCTAAGAAATTCTGCTTTTAGCATTATAGCCTTTTGCCTGTCAGAGCCATAGTACAATTGTATTCTGTATCCCGGAATGCTCTGTTTGTCATTGTTTACTGATTTATGTCGTTCAACCAGCTCCCTTACTTTGGCATCATCATCATGGCCTGAAACTTGACCGTAATGCACGCTAGGCAAGCAACACAGCAAAATGCAGATACCCGCAAATGCAACACAATCAATGGTCTTTTTATTTATATCAATTCTAAATAGTTTATTCATAAAATCTTGTAAAATATTCTGTTGTTTATGACAAAGAATTTATTGCAATATCGTGACATTTATTTAATTTGCGGTCGATTTTAAACCATGTATTTAGTATAGGTTTTATATAAAAGAGTCATTAATAAAACGGTCATTATATAATACCTTGATAGACCCTATGATTGAGGAAAGTACTAATTTACCAACGTTAAAACGAGTAAATAAATTTTCAGTGAAGTCGGGAAAAATGTCCCCAGAACAGTTGAAGCACTCTTTGCTAGCTATCAAAAATTACTTTTTTGTAGCACTTGCTATATTTTGTTTTTCACTAACACCATCTATTTCACAAGCACAACCAGACGGAGAAAAATTATTTAAGTCTAAGTGTGCTACCTGTCATAAAGCAAACGAAAAAAAATTAATTGGTCCGGGCCTTAAAGGTGCAACCGAAAGACTGGAAATGGAATGGTTAATTCCGTGGGTGCAGAATTCTGCCGCTATGATTAAGAGTGGCGATGCCTATGCTAACCAAATTTATGAAGAGTATAACAAGGTTGCAATGACGGCTTTTCCAGAGTTAAAGGATGAAGATGTTATTGCAATATTTGCTTATGTAGATGAGGTCAATGCTGCACCAGCAGCAGGAGCAGGTGGTGGTGTAGTAGCTATACAGGAACCACAAGAGCCAGCTAACAATTCCTGGATTTACATTTTAGCTCTGTTGGTATTTGGCACTCTACTATATATTCTCACAAGAGTAAAAGGCGGTATGGAATATGCCATTCGAGAAAAAGAAGGCATTCCACATCCCGAACCGATGACTATCAAAGATTCAATTAACTCTTGGATTAGTAATAATACTAAAGTTGTTATTCTTGGGGTGATTGCTTTGCTCGTTATGGGAAGTGTAGATGGGTGGAATCGCTTATCTGGAATTGGAATATATCAAGGGTATGCTCCGGAACAACCCATTAAGTTTTCTCATAAACTGCATGCCGGTATTAACAAAATAGATTGTCAGTATTGCCATTCAGGTGCAGAAAAAAGCAAGCATGCAAACATACCAAGTGCTAATGTATGTATGAACTGTCATGTTGCAATTAATGAAGGACCACAATACGGTGAAGAAGAAATTGGCAAGATTTATACTGCCTTAGATTATGACCCGGAAACGCAAGAATATGGAGATAATCCGGTACCAATTCAATGGGTGAGGGTGCACAATCTGCCAGATTTGGCATATTTCAATCATGCACAGCACGTAAATGTGGGCAAAATAGAGTGCCAGGAATGCCATGGTAAAATAGAAGAAATGGAAGTCGTTGCTCAGCACTCCGAGTTAACCATGGGTTGGTGTATAGATTGTCATAGAACTACTAATGTGAAAATGGAAGGCAATGCATATTACGATGAATTGCATGCATACCTTGTTGAAACACATGGCGAAGAAGCTCAAATAACAGTAGATAAAATTGGCGGATTAGAATGTGCCAAGTGCCATTATTAATAGATTAAAAAGATTATGTCGAAAGTATACTGGAAAGGTATTAATCAACTGAAAAATTCTGAAGAATTTCAGAAAGAAGCACATAAAGAGTTTGCTTCTGAAGTGCCTGTACAAGAAATTTTTGATGAAAACTTAGAAGGTAAAATCAATGATGCTACCGGTTCATCTAGAAGAGACTTTTTAAAGTTGATGGGCTTTAGTGTAGCTGCTGCATCTCTTGCGGCTTGTGAAACTCCGGTAAATAGAAGTATACCATATTTAGTTAAGCCGGAAGAAATTACTCCTGGCATTCCCAACTACTATGCATCTAGTTATAATGATGGAAATGAGTACGCTAGTATTTTAGTTAAAACCAGAGAAGGACGACCAATTAAAATTGATGGGAATGAATTAAGTAGTATTAACAATGGTACTGCTAATGCAAGAGTTCAGGCATCGGTTCTTTCTTTATATGATGGTGCACGTTTTGAAGGACCAATGGATAATGGTGCCTTAAGCGCATGGAGTTCTATTGATCAAAACATAGTAAAACAATTTGATGATATTGCTGCAGCCGGTGGTGCTATAAGAATAGTAAGTTCTAGTATTAACAGCCCTACGACCAAAAATGTAATTGCAGATTTTATCACTAAGTACCCAACTGCTAAACATGTAATGTATGATGCAATCTCATACAGTGGAATGACCAATGCAAACCGAAAGTCATTTGGTGCTGCAGTTGTTCCACATTATCATTTTAATAAGGCAGATGTAATAGTAAGTTTTGGTGCAGACTTTTTAGGTAACTGGATTTCGCCAACAGAATTTGCCGGGCAATATGCCAAGAATAGAAAAGTAAATAGCAATAAAAAAACAATGTCTAAGCATTACCAGGTGGAGGCAAATATGTCTTTAACAGGCTCTAATGCTGATGAGAGAATACGCGTAAATGCACGTGATATGAGTGCTTGCATATTGGCACTATATAACAAGTTGCAAAGCTTAATGGGCGGTTCTATGGCACAGCCCGTTGGAACACCAATTGATGAAAAAATTGAAAAAATTGCAACCGAATTACAAAGTCATGCGGGTAAAGCATTGGTTGTTTCAGGTTCTAATAATGAACATGACCAAACTGTAGTTAATGCCATTAATGCATTGTTAAATTCGTATGGTAACACTATAGATTTAGGTGCTCACTCTAACCTTGGTCAAGGTTCTGACCGGGCAATGGTTGATTTAATGAGTGACATGAATGCCGGGAATATAAAAGCAGTAATGTTCTTAAATTCTAACCCGGCTTACTCTTTGCCAAATGCAGAAGCATTTAAAACTGCATTGAGTAAAGTTGATTTAAAGATTTCATTTGCAACTGCAAAAGATGAAACATCTGCAGTGTGTAATTACATATGTCCAAGCAATCATTATTTAGAAAGCTGGGGAGATGCAGAGCCATATAAAGGTATGTATAGCATCATTCAACCAACCATTCAAAATATATTTGATACAAGACAGGCAGAACATAGTTTGTTAAAGTGGAGTGGAAGTGATTCTGATTACTACACGTACTTAAAAAAGAACTGGACTTCAGCCATGTTCGGAAAACAAAATGGAACTACATCAGCATCTGCTTTCTGGAATAAGACAGTGCATGATGGTGTGTTTGAAACTTCTGGTGCTTCTACATCAGGTGCAAACTTTGGCGGAAATATTGATGAAGCTGCAAGTGCTATTGCAAGCAGAAAAGCTGAAGGAAGTTTAGATTTAGAATTAGTTTCAGATTTATCCATGGGAAATGGTAATCAGGCAAACAATCCTTGGTTGCAAGAAATGCCTGACCCAATTAGCCGCGTTACTTGGGATAATTACTTAGCAATGGCCCCTGCTTATGCTAATGAAAATGGAATAAAAGATGGCGATGTTGTAACACTAAGTGCAAATGGCAAATCTGTTGATGTACCTGCATTATTGCAGCCTGGAATGGCAAATAATTCACTGGCTCTTGCAATTGGTTATGGAAGAACCAATACTGGAAAGGTTGCTACTGATTTGGGAGTGAATGCATATCAATTTATGCCGGTTGCAGATGGTACATTTTCTAATATGATAAGTGGAGCAACAGTAACGAACACTGGAGTAAATAATACACTTGCTTCAATACAAGAAGCCCATACTTTAATGGGTAGAGAGATTGTAAAAGAAACAACATTAGAAGAGTGGGTGGCACATCCTGATGCGGGTAATCACCGTCACAAGTTTGAAACTTCTGAGGGTAAAAAGTACGCCAAAGACGTTGACCTGTGGGCAACAGAAAAATATCCTGAGCACCCGAAACCTAATCACCATTGGGGAATGTCTATTGACTTAAATGCATGTATTGGTTGTGGTTCATGCGTGGTGGCATGTCAGGCAGAAAATAATATACCGGTTGTTGGCAAGCAAGAAGTTGCAAATAAACGTGGTATGGAGTGGATTAGAATTGACCGTTACTATACCTCAGATATGACCAAGGCAAAAGCCAAGGAAGAGCATGTCGGTAAAGTGGACATGTATCATCAGATGGAAGTAGCGGAAGAAAATCCACAAGTAGTATTCCAACCAATGATGTGTCAGCATTGTAATCATGCACCTTGTGAAACGGTTTGTCCGGTTGCTGCAACAACACATAGTTCAGAAGGTTTAAATATGATGGCTTATAACCGTTGTGTTGGTACCCGTTACTGTGCAAATAACTGTCCTTATAAAGTAAGAAGATTTAACTGGTTTAAGTATTCTGACAATAAGTATTTTGATTACAACATGAATAATGATTTGGGTAAAATGGTATTGAACCCCGATGTAACTGTTCGTTCACGAGGAGTTATGGAAAAATGCACGATGTGTGTACAACGTTTGCAATACGGCAAATTAGAAGCAAAGAAAGAAAAACGCAGACCGGTTGATGGTGAAATAAAAACGGCATGTGCACAAACATGTCCAACACAGGCAATCACCTTTGGTGATTTTAATGATAAAAACAGCAAGTTAAGTGCTGCTAAAAAAGATGAACGCTCATACGTAGTGTTAGAAGAATTAAATGTTCAACCAAATATTTATTATCAAGTAAAAGTGCGCAACACCAAAGCAAAACACAGCCACGGTGGTCATCACTAAACTTGATAAGTAGAAGAAAATTATGGCATACGAATCGGATTTAAGGCCCGCCCTGATACATGGTGATAAAACATTACACCAGATAACAGAGGATGTTTGCCGTCCAATTGAAAGCAAACCTAATAAGTATTGGTGGGCAGCTTTTATATTGTCTGCAAGCCTAGCATTGTGGTGGGTCGTTTGTGTTTCATATACTATAGGCACGGGTATTGGTGTATGGGGATTGAACAGAACAGTAGGTTGGGCCTGGGACATCACCAACTTTGTTTGGTGGATTGGTATCGGGCATGCGGGTACATTAATCTCTGCTATCTTATTGTTATTCCGTCAAAAATGGCGTTTATCTATTAACCGTTCTGCAGAAGCAATGACCATATTTGCGGTTATATGTGCGGCTACATTTATTGTTTCTCACATGGGTAGACCATGGTTGGCATACTGGCCATTACCACTACCAAATGAGTTTGGTTCTTTATGGGTAAACTTTAACTCACCACTAGTTTGGGATGTATTTGCAGTAAGTACTTACTTCACTGTATCACTAGTATTTTGGTACACAGGTTTAATACCAGATTTTGCCGCAGTTAGAGATAGGGCAGAAGGAGTAAGAAAAAGAGTATATACCATATTAAGTTTTGGCTGGGTAGGATCAGTAAAAAACTGGCAACGTTTTGAAGAAGTGTCATTAGTTCTTGCTGGTTTATCAACACCACTTGTACTTTCTGTACACTCGGTTGTATCAATGGACTTCGCAACGTCATTAGTTCCGGGTTGGCATACAACAATCTTCCCACCTTACTTCGTTGCAGGTGCAATTTTCTCAGGATTTGCCATGGTGCAAACACTGGTAATAATCATGCGTAAAGTATTAAACTTAGAAGAATACGTTACCATTTATCATATTGATATGATGAACCGTATTATATTAATAACCGGTTCCATTGTTGGTGTAGCATATTTAACGGAGTTCTTTATTGCCTGGTATTCTGGTGTAGAATATGAGCAATATGCATTCTTAAATAGAGCAACGGGTCCGTATTGGTGGGCCTATGCAGCTATGATGACGTGTAATGTAATTACTCCTCAATTATTTTGGAGTAAGTGGATGAGAGAAAGTATAGTTGCAACATTCATCATCTCTATATTTGTTAATATAGGTATGTGGTTCGAGCGTTTTGTAATTATCGTTACATCACTTCATAGAGATTATCTTCCATCAAGTTGGGTAATGTATCATCCAACCTGGGTTGAAATTGGAATATTTTTGGGTTCAATTGGTGTGTTCTTTACACTGTTCTTATTGTTTGCACGTTACTTCCCGGTAATTGCATTGAGTGAATTAAAAACAGTGTTGAGGTCATCCGGCAGTCAATCAAAAAAGAATGTCACTCAACAAAAATTGGAAGATATAGAAAGAGGAGGTACTCATGAGTAAAAGTATTTACGGCATATTTGATGATGATGTTGTATTGCTAAAGGCAATTAAAACATTAAGAGATCAGGGAATAAAAATTGCAGATGTATTTTCTCCTTTCCCTGTGCATGGTATTGAAAAAGCAATGGGAACGAAAGGAACTAGAATGGCCATTGTAAGTTTTATTTTTGGTGCAACTGGTACCAGCTTGGCAATACTTATGATGTGGTACATGAATATTTATGATTGGCCGATGGACATTGGTGGAAAACCAAGTTTTGCATTATATAAAAATATACCTGCGTTTATTCCTATTACGTTTGAGGTAACCGTTTTATTGGCGGCCCATGGAATGGCAATTACATTTTTTTTAAGAAGTTGGATTTTGCCCGGAGTGCAACCAAAAGTGCCGCATGATAGAATGAGTGATGATCATTTTGTAATGGAATTAAATGTGAATGACAGCAATGAAAGTTCTGTGAGTTCTGCATTGCAACAAGTAGGTGCCATAGAAGTTAAGTCAGAATAAAAATGATGAAGATTAAAAATAACATAACGAAATACGCAAAAGGATTGGTGCTTGCATGCATTTCTATGTTTGTAATTTCTTGTGGTGATGAGTTGTCTCCAGGGATTGAATTTATGCCTGACATGTATCGTTCACCGAGTTATGAAACATATTCTGGTAGCCCACTATTTAGTGATAGTTTAAGTGCCAGGCTGCCTGTTGCCGGCTCTATACCACGTGGGTATAATGCATTTTTTGAATATGAAAATACATTAGAAGGGTATGCAGCGGCAGGAAGTGAATTAAAAAACCCATTAGAGAAAAGTGAAACAAATGTATTAGAGGGAGAAAGGTTATATAATATATACTGCACACATTGCCATGGTAAAACAGGTATGGCAGATGGTTCAGTGATAAAAGGCGGTGCCTATCCACCACCACCGGCTTATTCAGATGGAAAATCATCTCGTGGAGGTGATATGAAAGATTTATCAGAAGGAAAGATTTATCATACGATTGTTTATGGATTAAATTTAATGGGAGCTCATGCATCTCAAATTTCTCCTGAGGAGAGATGGAAAATAATTATGCATGTGCAAAATTTACAAAATCCGATAAGCGAAAAAAAGGAAACTAAATAGAAATGAACTTTACGTTTACATCTAGAGAAAAAATTGTTTGCATAGCACTAATGATTATTGGTGTAATTTCAATTGCTGCAAGTTTTATGACGCATAATCATCAAGCTTGGGCAAATTTATTAATGAGCAATTTTTATTTTTTAGCAATAGCATTGGGTGCAACATTTTTTGTTGCGGTAAACTATGCTGCTAACTCTGGTTGGATGATTGCAATTAAAAGAGTGCCTGAAGCAATGGGATCTTACTTGCCATTTGCGGCAATTATTATGTTCATCACATTAATATTTGGTGGTCATCACTTATATCATTGGATGCATCCGGAATTGTATGACGAAGCAAGCGAATCTTATGATACGATTCTGGCTGGCAAGCAAGCCTTTTTAAATATTCCTTTCTTTTATGCAAGAATGGTATTCTATTTCTTGGTTTGGGTAGGGTTTTATTTTCTTATCAGAAAACATTCGTTGGCAGAAGACAGAGAAGGTGGAATGCACAATTACATGAAAGCGAAGAAATATTCTATTGCATTCTTGGTGTTGTTTGCAATTACATCCTCAATGGCTTCCTGGGATATATTAATGTCGTTAGACTCACACTGGTTTAGTACACTATATGGTTGGTTTATATTTGCCATAATGTTTGTCACCGGTTTGTTTACCATGGCATTTTTAATTTGGTATTTAAAGAAAAGAGAATTAGCAGACCACATTACTACGGAGCACATACATGATGTAGGTAAGTTTGTATTCGCATTTTCTGTGTTCTTTACTTACTTATGGTTTGCTCAGTATATGTTAATCTGGTATGCTAATATTCCGGAAGAGGTAACATATTACTTAACACGTTTTACTGAGTATCGTTGGATTTTTTGGATAGCTTGGTTTATAAACTTTATACCGCCATTTTTAATATTAATGGCTAATACATCAAAAAGAAGTTTAAATACATTAATGGTTGTGTGCCTTATATTGTTTGTTGGTCACTGGCTTAATCTATTTGTAGTAGTTATGCCGGGTGCAATGGGCTCTCATGGTACCGCCCATATAGGTTGGCAAGAAATAGGTACTACCTTAGGGTTCCTGGGTTTGTTCTTATTTACCACATTCACATCCTTAAGTAAGGCTAGTTTAAAAGCAGAAAATCACCCACTTATGGGAGAAAGCATGCACCACCATGTTATTTAAAAATATTGAAGTAATTTTATATTAGATAGAAGCATAAAATGAATTTAGTAATCCTCTTATTGGTTGTTGTTGGCGTTTTGGTAATGGTACGTTTAATGAGCGTATTGCAATTAGCCAATAAGTTAACAGGTAATGAAGAAGCAGATGTTACGGAGAAGGATAACAACTTTAATGCTATTTTAATGATGGTGTTTTTAGTTGTTGGGATGGTATTTGTTATTTATACAACTTGGAGATACGACCAATTTACCTTACCAATTGCTGCATCAGAACATGGCACAATTGTAGATAATTTAATGACTATTAATTGGTACATTTTAGCCATTGTTTTTTTCTTAACCCAAATTGCATTGTTTTATTTTGCATTTAAATATAAGCATAGCAAAAATAGAAGAGCAGATTATTATGCACATAATGATAAGCTCGAAATAATTTGGACAATCATTCCAGCAATAGTTTTAGCGTTTTTAGTTATTACCGGTTTAAGGGCTTGGGGAAATATTATGGATATTGATAAGCAAGATGGAACCATTATAGAATTGTATGGAAAACAATTTGATTGGACTGCCCGATATGCCGGACCGGATAATATTTTAGGTAAATCTGATGCTGAATTTATAACACCGGAAAACCCTTTGGGAGTTGACCCTTCAGACCCAAACGGGAAAGATGATAGAATATCCAGGGAATTATATTTACCTAAAGGGGAGTTGATTAATTTTGAATTTCGTTCTCGAGATGTAATTCACAGTGCCTATATGCCGCACTTTAGAGCGCAAATGAACTGTGTTCCCGGTATGACAACAAGATTTAATATGACGCCTACCATGTCTACTGCAGACATGAAAAAGGAAACAGGAAACGAAGATTTTAGATACATACTATTATGTAATAAAATCTGTGGAGTGGCTCACTATAACATGAAAATGGATTTAGTTGTGGAAGAAAAGGTAGATTTCTATGTTTGGTTAGGTAGTCAGGAATTGATATTTCCTAAGAAAACGAAAGAGAATGAAAATGCAGTTACAGATACAGAAGAAGCAGAACCTGAAAAAAGGCAGGAAGTAGAATTAGTAGAAGCATCCTTATAATAATAAGAAAAATTTAGATCATGGGAGTTATAGATAAAGAAGTACAGCACGCGCAAGATGCCCACGCACATGATCATCATCATGAACACCATGAAACATTTTGGAATAAATGGGTGTTCACCACTGATCATAAAATGATATCAAAGCAGTTTTTGGTAACTGCTATATTTATGGCCTTCATTGCAATGGGAATGTCATTAGTTTTCAGATTACAATTGGCTTATCCTGAACAACCTTTCCCAATTTTAGAAACCTTATTAGGTAAGTGGGGAGAAGGAGGAGTATTGGATCCAGGCTTTTATTTGGCATTGGTAACTATACATGGTACCATAATGGTATTTTTTGTTTTAACCGGTGGGTTGAGCGGCACATTCAGTAATCTCTTAATTCCTTTACAAATTGGTGCACGTGATATGGCATCGGGCTTTCTTAATATGTTATCCTTTTGGTTTTTTGCTGCTTCATCTGTGGTAATGATTTGGTCTGTTTTTGTTGAAGCTGGGCCAGCATCTGGAGGTTGGACTATTTACCCTCCTTTAAGTGCCTTACCACAGGCCATTGGTGGTTCTGGGTTAGGTATGACCTTGTGGTTGGTAAGCATGACCTTATTCATTGTATCTGCTCTTTTGGGTGGATTAAACTACATTGCAACTATTATTAATTTACGAACTAAAGGAATGTCAATGATGCGTTTACCGCTTACCATATGGGCATTCTTAATTACTGCTATACTTGGTGCACTTTCATTTCCAGTGTTATTTGCTGCCGCATTATTATTGGTATTTGATAGATCATTTGGAACCAGTTTCTATTTAAGCGATATACATATAGGGGGAGAATTATTAGCATACGATGGTGGAAGTCCAATTTTATATGAACATTTATTTTGGTTCTTAGGTCATCCGGAAGTATATATTGTGTTGTTACCCGCATTAGGATTGGCGTCTGAGGTTATTTCAACCATGGCTCGTAAACCAATATTTGGTTATAAGTTTATGGTTGGCTCAATGCTTGCAATTGGGTTCTTATCATTTATAGTTTGGGGACACCATATGTTTATGACAGGGATGAACCCATTCTTAGGTTCTGTATTTGTAGTTACCACATTAATGATTGCGGTTCCATCTGCAATTAAAGTGTTTAACTATATAACTACGTTGTTTAGGGGTAATTTAGTTTTTAGTCCTGCTATGTTGTTTGCGATAGGGTTAGTCTCTTTCTTTATTACTGGTGGTTTAACCGGGATTA
>JABDLV010000150.1 GCA_013001815.1 Bacteroidia bacterium | reverse complement strand
GAATTAGTAGAGCAAATTGATGTTGCTTCAATGGGCAAAGCTGAATTGATCATTTTTGTTGATGGCTTAATTGAAAATCCGAAACTCAACATTATTAAATCTCATTTAAACGAAGCAAAGGATAAGTTTGATGCGATTGTTTTAGAAGAGAAAAAAGCTGCACTTGCAAAATGGATAGAAGGCGGTGGAGTTGAAGATGATTTTAAACCTGAGAAAAATCCAGATAACAGCAAATTTTTCAGTGGATATAAAAAGGTAAACAAACTTAGACGAGATATATTACATGCTAGGTCAAAAGAAAAGGATGACAATCTAAAGCTGAAAAAAGACTTATTAGCAAGAATGAAGGATATCATTCAAAATGAAAATGATATTCCAAAGGCCTTTAATGAGTTTCATAACATACAAGATAAGTGGCGAGAAGTTGGCCCTGTGCCTGGGTCTGAGGTAAAGGACTTATGGATGACCTATAAGTTATATGTAGATAAATTCTATGACCTCATTAAAATCAATCGCGAACTTCAAAAATTAGATCAGAATAAGAATCTTGAAATAAAAGCGAATTTCTGTGAGCAAATGGAAGATTTACTTGCAGAAAAAGATTTTCATCGTGTAATGATGCGCTCTCGCTCTTTACAAAACAGATGGCGTTCGGTTGGTCCGGTGCCTAGAGCAAAGAATGATGAAATTTGGACAAGGTTCAAAACAGCCATAGAGCGCTTAAATGAAAGACAAGAAAAACATAAAGAAGAACTAAAAGAACGCTACGCTAAAAATCTGATTAAGAAAACAGAGCTTTGTGAAAAAGCGGAAGCATATAAGTCATTTGAAAGCGCAAAACATTCTGACTGGCAATCAAAAATAAAAGAAGTAGTTGATCTTCAAAACAAATGGAATAAAGCTGGTCCGGTAGAAAAAGAGTACAATGAAGATATTTGGAAAAGATTTAGGTCTGCATGTTCAGAATTTTTTAAGAAAAAGAATGAATTCTATCAGTCTAGAAAACAAGACCTAAAAGCCAATATTCAATTAAAGACAGAATTATGCATTCAGGCTGAGGCTCTTCAAGAAAGCGATGATTGGCGAGAAACGAGCACAGAGTTTAAGAAACTTCAAGATAAGTGGAAGGAAAGCGGACGAATTCCGGATAAGCAATCGAAAGAGTTATGGGCAAGGTTTAAAAAAGCAGGAGACGTATTCTTCACAAGAAAAAGCGAACACTATGCCGGTTTTGAAAAAGAGCAAGAAGCAAACTTGAAATTAAAGAATGAACTGATTGACAAAATTGATAAGTTTAGTCCGGGTGATGATGCGAAAGAAAACCTGAATCAATTAAAACAGTTTCAAAGAGAATGGATGGACATTGGATTTATACCAATTAAAGCGAAAAATGCTGTTCAGAAAAAATTTAGAACTGCAATTGATAAGCAATTTAACGCCTTGAATATTGATGAAGTACAAAAAGAAAAAATAAAATTCAGTCAAAAAGTAGATTCGCTGAAGGCAGGCTCTGATTCTTCTCATAAAATTAAATCAGAAAAGTTTCATATTTCTAAAAAATTAAAATCATTAGAAGGGGAAGTAAATCAATTAGAAAACAACATAGGATTCTTCTCTCATTCTAAAAATGCTCAGGATATGAAGAAGTCTTTTGAAGAAAAAATTGAAAAAGCGAAGGAAGAAATAGATATTTTAAAAGAAAAACTAAAACTTTTAAAGCAAGCTTAATCCCTTGAAAGCCCCTATTCATCAGTAAAAACAACGAAGCCACTTAGTTAGTGGCTTTCTTTTTGGGCCATGTTAATAACATTGTTAATAAGCCCAAGTCATATTTTGTTGTAACGTGTATGAAGAATTTTAGTTTTGACTCGTAGTAAAAGTTTTTAAGGTTTAATATTTCATTAAGGTTTTAAGGTGACTCCTTCGCACGGCCCTGCGAGGGAGTCTTTTTTTATACTAACCTAAACAGTCATAATTTCTTTTTCTTTTACAGATACATGCTCATCTATTTTCTTGATGTGTGCATCCGTTAAGCTTTGAACTTCTAATTCCGCCTCTTTCACCATATCTTCTGAAGCACCGTTCTTGGTTTCCTTCTTTATGTGTTCATTAGAATCTCTTCTAATATTTCTTATACTTACTTTATTGTGTTCACCTTCTGCGTGGGTACCCTTAACTAAATCTTTTCTTCTTTCTTCTGTTAATGGTGGTATGTTAATTCGAATAAGTGTGCCATCATTTTGTGGAGTAAACCCAAGATTAGCATCCATTATGGCTTTTTCAATTGGGTCAATCATATTTTTTTCCCAAGGTTGAATGGCAATGGTTCTTCCATCTGGCGTATTTATATTTGAAATTTGACTAAGGGGCGTAGGATTGCCATAATAGTCAACCATAAGGCCTTCTACTACTTGCGGGCTGGCTTTACCGGCTCTAATTTTAAGTAATTCTGCTTCTAAATGAGCTATTACTTTTTTCATTTGTTCGGCCGCTTGCCCAACGTGGTTCTTTAATGCATCGGTCATCATAACGTGTAACGTTTTTATTGTATTAGTTAAACAGAAACAAGGGTGCCAATAGAATCACCCTTAATTATTTTTTCTAGGTTACCCGGTTGGTTAATATCAAACACAACAATAGGTACTTTATTTTCTTGACATAAAGTAAAGGCAGTTAAGTCCATCACTTTTAATTCTTTCTCATATGCTTCAGCAAAAGTGAGTGTATCAAATTTAGTGGCATCTTTTTCTTTTTCAGGGTCGGCAGTGTATATTCCATCTACTCTTGTTCCTTTTATAATAACATCTGCTTCTATTTCTATTGCTCTCAGTGATGCGGCCGTGTCTGTAGTAAAATATGGGTTTCCGGTACCGGCACCAAATATTACCACTCTGCCTTTTTCTAAATGTCTTACTGCTCGCCTTCTAATAAATGGCTCACATATGGCTTCCATTTTTATGGCAGATTGTAATCGAGTTTGAATTCCCTTTTTTTCTAATGCAGATTGCAATGCCATGCTGTTTATAACAGTAGCTAGCATTCCCATATAATCACCTTGAACTCTATCAATCCCACCTTCTTCTGCTTGTATTCCTCTAAATATATTTCCTCCACCTATTACTATGGCGACCTCCACACCTAAATCAACAATTCTTTTTACGTCTGAAGCATATTGCTGTAATATGTCATTATCTATCCCATAGTTCTGAGACCCCATTAATGCCTCTCCGCTTAATTTAAGTAATATTCTTTTGTATTTCAATTTGTCAGAATTTATAGGTTAAAAAAAAGTCCTGATTTTCATCAGGACTAATTTATCAATTTTTAAGCACCTAGCTGTATCCGTTTAAACGAATTTACTGTCAGCCCTTTGTGGCAGTCATCTAAATACTGCTTTACTGTCTTTTTATCTTCTTTAATGAAGCCTTGATTTAGTAATGTGCTTTCTTTAAAGAATTTATTCAGTTTTCCTGTGGCAATTTTTTCCAGCATTTCTTCTGGTTTGCCTTCTTGTCTTGCCTGGTCTTTACCAATTTCAATTTCTCTATTAATTGTGTCTTGGTCAACTTGGTCTTTATCTACAGCAACTGGGTTCATGGCAGCAATTTGCATTGCAACATTTTTACCAATCTCATCTATTTCTGAAGGTTCATTGCTGCTTAACACAACTAATGAAGCTAATTTATTTCCAGGGTGATTATAAGCAACTACTTTTTCACCACAAAGATTTTCGTAAACGCTTACTTCTAACTTTTCTCCAATCTTGCCCATCATATCAACTACTTTGTCTTTTATTGAAGCTCCATCAAGTGATAAGTCTAATAGTTGATTTAAATCAGCAGGTTTATTTTCCACTGCTGCATTTAAAATAGAAGTGCCAAATTGAACAAAGTCATCATTCTTAGCAACAAAATCAGTTTCACAGTTCAGTGCTATCATTGCACCATGTTTTCCATCGGTAGTTACAGATGCAAGTACCATGCCTTCGCTTGCTGCACGGTCTGCACGATTAGATGCAACCTTTTGACCCTTTTTTCTTAGGTAGTCAATTGCTTTTTCAAAATCTCCGCTTGCTTCTACTAACGCCTTTTTACAGTCCATCATACCGGCACCGGTTTGCTTTCTTAATTTATTTACATCAGCTGCACTTATTGCTACAGTTGTCATTTCGTTTAATTTTTTAAAAGTTTAATATTATTTATTTGGATGTGGATTCACCAGCCTCAGTGTTTGCATTTTCTGCTTTCACTTCGCCTGCTGCAGGATCTATTTCTGTTTTTTGCTCATCAGCTTTTTTCTCTGCGGCAGCAACTTGTTTCTCTCTGTCTTGCTCTTTAGAAGCTTTACGCTCACTTAGTCCTTCTTGCACTGCACCTACAACAATATCCATAATAAGTTTTATAGATTTTGTTGCATCATCATTGGCAGGTATTGGAAAGTCAATTTGAGTAGGGTCTGTATTCGTATCGCAAATTGCTATAGTTGGTATGTTTAACTTCTTCGCTTCACTTACAGCAATGTGTTCTTTGTTAACATCAACAATAAATATTGTTGCAGGTATACGATTCATATCAGAAATAGAACCTAAAAAAGTTTCTAATTTTGCTTTCTGACGAGAAATTTGAAGTCTTTCTTTTTTTGAAATATTATCAAACGTACCATCCTTGGCCATTTTATCATAAGTACCCATTTTCTTAATAGACTTACGAATTGTAGCAAAGTTGGTTAACATACCACCCGGCCAACGCTCAGTAATGTATGGCATATTTACGCTTTCTGCTGCTTTGCTAACAATTTCTTTTGCTTGTTTTTTAGTAGCTACAAAAAGAATTTTCTTTCCTGATTTTGCTACTTGCTTTAATGCGGCAGCAGCTTCATCTAATTTGCCTGATGTTTTATTTAAGTCAATAATGTGAATGCCATTTCTCTCCATAAAAATGTAAGGAGACATTTTTGGATTCCATTTTCTCTTTAAGTGTCCGAAGTGAACACCGGCATCTAATAGTTCTTGTGTAGAAACACTTTGCATGTAGTATTTAGATTTATGTAAGGTTTAACGTTTACTGAATTGGAAGCGTTTTCTCGCTTTTTTCTGACCTGGTTTTTTACGCTCAACCATTCTTGGGTCACGTGTTAATAAGCCATTTGCTTTTAACACTGTTCTGTGTTCAGGGTTGTGTTGATTTAGTCCTCTTGCTATTGCCAAACGCACTGCTTCCGCTTGTCCTGTAATGCCACCGCCATTAACGTTCACTTTTAAATCAAACTCTTTTTCTGTTTCTGTTAACTGAAAAGCTTGTACAATTTTGTACTGCAAACCAGGTGTATCAAAATACTCAGTGTAGTCTTGTTTGTTAATAGTGATTTTGCCTTTTCCCTTTTCAAGGTAAGCTCTGGCAATTGCTGTTTTTCTTCTTCCAATAGTATGAATTGTGCTCATATTACAAAGTCAAGGTTGTAGGTTTTTGAGGAGCATGCGGGTGTTCAGAACCAACATACACATATAAATTTTTAAATAATGCGTTACCCAATTTGTTTTTAGGTAACATGCCTCTTACAGCTTTTTCCATAACTGCAACCGGCTTTTTTTCAAATAAAGATTCAGGACTAACTCGCTTTTGACCGCCCGGATAACCCGTGTGTGAAAAGTATCTTTTGTCAGTTAATTTACTGCCTGTAAATTTTACTTTTTCAGCATTGATGATTACAATATTGTCACCGCAATCCATGTGTGGAGTGTAGCTCGCTTTGTGCTTTCCTCTTAACATTGTTGCAACTTTGGTGGCAAGTCTTCCAACTACTTGGTTTTCACCATCAATAACGTACCATTTTTTTTCAATGGTAGACGGAGTTGCCGTTTTGGTTTTATACGAATTTGAATCCATTTTTACTTATTTGTGGCCCTAAAATGAAGGGATGCAAAGGTAGAATTATTTTTGAATTCCTCAAATAGAGAATTGCCTTAAATAGCCCTAATAATTGCTCATAACTGAGGCTAAATCATCAAAATTCAGATTTGCATAAACTCAACAAAATCAGCGAGTTAAATAAAATAGCATTTCCTGGAACTTTTTAGGTTTTGGTAACATGATGCATTCACACCTTATATTGGTCTATTTACCATATAATAATATATACTAATAAAATATGTTTGCTTGCCGCCTGATTATGTCTTAAATTCGTGTACTTGGTAAATTGACTTTTACCTACCTTAATGCCCAATAAACCCCTTGAGCTGCAATGCCTTAAAAAATTCAGTTCATTCTTTAACTACTAATTACCTCAATGTTTAACAAGTAATAATTTAAAACCCCTATTCTATGAGAAAAATTTACACTCCTCTCCAAGGTGTAATGTTAACTCTGTCTCTGATATTTCTTGTATCAGAATTCACATTCGCCAATTCAAACTTATCTAAAAATGCTGCAGCTATTGCCACAAGTGCAGATATTACGGTTGTAGCCAGTGGTACAACAACTTTGTGCCAAGGAAACAGCGTTGACTTGTCCGTATCAGGCACTTATGCCTCTTACCAGTGGTCTACTGGAGAATCCACAGCAAGCATTACAGTTAATTCTGCCGGAAGTTATTTTCTTTCAGCTACTGACTCATCTTCAAATGTTCTATTTTCTGATACGGTTATTGTATCTGTCGGTTCACCGGCAACTGTTAATGCTGGTATGGATGGAATAGTGTGCGCGAACAATGAATGGTCAATGGGAGGAATGGCACCTGGAGCATCAATAGGTGGATCAGCATCTTCAGCAATGTGGCTTGGTGGTACTACGAGTTCATTTTTAGATGGAAGATCGGATTTAGACGGGGGTTACATGGCTGATACCAGTGAGTATGGCACAACTATTACTTTTGTTCTAATGACCAACGATCCTGGTAATGGTTGTCCGGCTGCGTCAGACACAGCACTTGTAGAATTTCAAAATTTTCCGGATTTATTACCAATTCCCGATCAATTTAATACATGTCCCTTTTCGGTTTTTAATTTAGCATCCATACCAGTTGTAGATGCAAATAATGCAATTGGAGTATATGCTTACCAAGATGCATCTAACCAACCACTTGCTAGTTCGGTTGTTACTACAAGTGGAACCTATTACATTGTTAAAGCAACAATGACCACGCCTTCGTGTTTTGATTTTGAACCTGTAAATGTTACAATTGGAAATTGTACATGCGCACTAGTGTTATCTAAAACTCAAGTAAACGCAACTTGCCCTGGTGCAAGTGATGGTAGTATTGACTTCTCGGTTTCCGGTGGTACTGCGCCTTATTCTTATATCTGGACAACCGGTGATACAACTCAAGATTTGAACAACATACCGGCAGGGCTTTATTCTGTGGTGGTAACTGATGCATTTTTCTGTATGGATACAATAAATGTTACCATAACAGAACAGTCAGCGTTGAGCGCTACTTGTTCAGAGCTAACACAAGCTTCATGCCCGGGTGTAAGTGATGGAACTGCTTTGATATTAGCAACAGGTGGAAGCGGTTCTAGTTCATTTCAGTGGTATGATAGTAATGCAAACAACCTTAGTGTTAATTCAGCAGTTCTTTCTTCAGTGTCTCCTGGTATATATCAGGCCATTGTTACTGATGGATTGAACTGTATGGATACTTGTTCAATTGAAATAACATCAACAGGTACTACAGATACAACACTATTATCGGCAACAACTTGCGATACAGCATTAGTTGGAGCAACCCAGCAAACATTGCAAAATCAGGCAGGATGTGATAGTGTTGTAATTACAAATACAACCTTGTTGCCAGGCGATACTGTTAATTTAACAGCTACTACATGCGATACTGCTTTAGTAGGTATAACCCAGCAAACATTTCAAAATCAGGCAGGTTGCGATAGCGTTGTTATTATTAACACTGCTCTTGATTCAAATTGCACTATCATTTTAAATTGCAATATTTCGTCAACCAATGCTACATGCTTTGGTGGAAGCGATGGTACTGCAACTGCCAATATATTAAACGGAACAGCTCCTTTCTTTTATAGTTGGAGCAATGGGGGTACAACTGCAACAATTAATAATTTAACAACGGGTAGTTATTCGCTTATCATTACAGATGCTGTGGGATCTACAGGTTCATGTACAGTAACCATAAGTGAGCCGGGTGAATTGAGTATAAGCTGCTCAGTATTGCAAAACGTAACATGCGCTGGCGGTTCTGATGGTGCTTTGGACTTTATTATTTCCGGTGGAACGCAACCTTATGGAGTGTCTGTTGTTGGAAGTGGAGGAATACCGGTAAACATTAATGGTATTGTTTCAGGTGGATTGTTGGCAAACACATATACTGTAACTGTAACAGATTCATCAGGATGTACAGATACTTGCATGGTTACTATTTCTGAACCAGATTCATTAATTGCAACATGTGTTATAGATCAAGAAATATTATGTAATGGACAGCATGCTACTGCGAGCGCAAGTGCTGTTGGGGGAACCGGATCATATTCTTATCTCTGGAGTAATGGATCAACAACAGCTACTAATGACTCCTTGCTAGGTGGTACATATACAATTACAATAACAGATTCTTTAGGTTGTACTTCAGAATGTATGGTAGTTATAGTAGAACCGGCACCACTAACTGTTGCTTGTTCTATTGATCAAGAAATTTCATGTGCCGGAGCAAATGATGGTGCTGCCTCGGTTATTGCAACTGGAGGAACAACACCTTACACGTATTCTTGGAGTAACGGAATGACAACGGCATCAATTAGCAGTTTGTCACCAAATACATATACTGTTATTGTATTAGACTCAAATGGATGTGTAAATACTTGCAGTGTAATTATTAATGACGCTGCCCCACTGGCACCTATAGTTGCGGGTTCAAATAGTCCGTTATGTGATAATAATCTATTAATGCTATCGGCTAGTGGTACTTATTCAAGCTATGCCTGGGTAGGGCCAAGTACATTTAGCTCAGCAATGCAAAATCCAAGCTTTGTTGGAGGTGTTGCTGCAAGTGGAATGTACACTGTTACGGCAACCGATACCAATGGATGTTCAACAAGTGATTCAATTCTTGTTACTATTAATGCATGTTTTAATTTAGGTGATCAAACTTGGGTAGATATAAACCAGGATGGGTTATTCAATGGTTCTGATACTGCACTTGCAGGTGTTTTAGTAACACTTCACGATAGTGCAGGTGCTGTTATTGGTACAGCAACTACGGATTCTACAGGCAACTATTTATTTACTGATTTATTACCGGGTGATTACTATGTAACATTTGGTGCAGTGCCAAATTTGGCATTTACCTCTTTTAATCCTTCAGGTTCTCAAGTTAATGGTGCAAATGGTCCTGGTACGAGTCCTACGGTAACAATTACAAATGCAGATGTATTAACTGTAGATGCAGGATATATTACCGGTTTTTCTATTGGAGATTTTGTGTGGTTAGATGTAAATGGAAATGGACTGCCGGATGATGGAGCAACGGGAATTCCAGGTGTTACAGTGACTTTACATGATAGCACAGGTGCGGTTATTGGCACAATGACTACGGATTCTACAGGAAATTATTTATTCACTAATTTATTTCCCGGTGACTACTATGTAACATTTGGAACTATGCCAAATTTAGCATTTACCTCTTTCAATGCTTCAGGTTCTCAAGTTAATGATGCAAATGGTCCCGGCACAAGTCCTACTGTAACAATTACAAATGCGGATATATTAACTATTGATGCAGGATATGTAGTTGGTTTATCTGTTGGCGACTTAGTATGGTTAGATGTTAACGGAAATGGATTGCCTGATGATGGGGCAACTGGAATTCCTGGTGTTTCAGTGACTTTACATGACAGCACTGGTGCAGTTATAGATTCAACTGTCACAGATGCTAATGGAAATTATTTATTTACAGGGGTAATGCCGGGTGATTACTATGTAACATTTGGTTTGCCAAGTGGATACATGTATACAGGATATAATCCAGCAGGTTCTCAAATTACTTTTGCAAATGGACCAGGTACTACTTCCAATTTTACAGTAACAACAACTAGTGTACTTACTGTAGATGCTGGTTTTGTTGGAATGGGTTCAATTGGTGATTTAGTTTGGGAGGATATAAATAATAATGGGTTAGATGATGATGGTGGAACAGGTTTAGACAGTGTGGTTGTGCAACTTACTTACTTAGGACCTGATGGAATATTAGGCACCGCAGATGATGTGGTATATACTGATACTACTGATAGTACCGGTAATTATATTTTTACTAATCTGCCTCCTGGTGACTTTGTAGTTGAAGTATTAGATGGAGCAGGAACAGTGCTTGCATTATATAGCAGCACAACAGGCAATACCAGTGCAGTTACATTGGCACCTGGTACAATGAATAATAATTTACAAGATTTTGGATATTTATTAAATACCAATTGTGTTCCTCCTGTATTAGCACTTATTCCAACACATATTGTATGCAATGGTGATGCTGCAGGGGCAATAGACTTACAAGTAACAAGTCAATTCTCTCCATTTACACATATATGGAGCAATAACTCAACAAACGAAGATCAAAGCAATCTTGTGGCCGGTACATATACAGTAACTGTTACAGATATCGGTGGATGTTCTACAACTGCCAGTGTTTTAATCATTGAAAACCCTCCATTTGTAATCGGAAAACAAGTAACTAATGTTTCATGTTATGGTTCTTCTGATGGCGTTGCAGTGGTTTCTGTAAGTGGGGGAGTAGGTCCTTACACTTACCTTTGGAATACAAACCCAGCGCAAACTGATTTCATAGCTACGGGATTAAGCGCAGGTTCTGCAACTGTAACAATTACAGATGCAGTTGGCTGCGTAACGAGCACCTCTATTACTATTATTCAGCCATCACTATTAGATGCAAGTGCAAGTGTTACAGGTGTTAGTTGTAATGGAGCTGGTGATGGTTCAGTAACCGTAAATCCAATTGGAGGAACACCATATTATAATGGAACATATGATTACTTATGGAATACTATTCCGGCTCAAACTACACAAACTGCTACTGGTTTAAGTGGTGGATTTTATACAGTTATAATTTCTGATTCAATTTGGTGTACGAAGACATTAGTTGTTCCAGTACCTGAACCGGATGTGTTAATGGTTAATGTTAATCCTTTCCATGTGACTTGTAATGGAGGAAACAATGGAAAAGGAACTGCAATTCCTTCCGGTGGAACACAGCCATACTCTTATAGTTGGAGCGATGGGCAGACAACCCAAGTTGCAAGCAATTTAACAGCGGGCAACTATTCAGTTATGCTAACTGATGCAAATGGCTGTACAGCTGTTTCTAATCTTACAATTATAGAGCCGGCTGCAATTACCATTTCTTCTTTAGTGGTTGATGTAAGTTGTGGAGGAGCAAATGATGGGAAAATATTATTAAGTGTATCTGGTGGAACTGCACCATATGCATATTTATGGAATACAACACCTGTATTAACAGCTAGTTCAATTTCAAATTTAACTGCTGGTGCATATTCAGTTGTTGTTACAGATGCTAATGGATGTCAACACGTTGAAACGTACACTATTAATGATCCAAATCCAATTGATCCGGTAATAGTTGCTACCAATGTTTCATGTTATAATGGAAGTGATGGAAGCGCTATTATAACGGGATTTAATGGAGGGGTTTCTCCATACAATATTTTATGGTCTAACGGAAACTCAACCATGAATAACAGTGGACTGTCCGCTGGCACTTACTATTTAACTGTTACAGATTCATTGGGTTGTGCGCATTTTGATTCAGTTATAATAACTGAGCCAATGGAATTATTATGCAATTCAATAGTTAATGATGCTACATGTAATGCTTCATCAACAGGTTCTATAATAACTTCGGTAAGTGGTGGTACTGCACCTTATTCTTATTCTTGGAATGATGGTTCTACATCATCTAGCTTATCAGGATTGGCAGCCGGCACTTATACTCTTATGGTTACCGATTCTTTGGGTTGTACTAAAACAGAAGTATACACTGTAGGTGAGCCTTCTAAAATTACTTTGGTTAACTCAGTAGTTAATGTATTGTGTGCAGGAGGTTCTAACGGATCAGCTACTGCAAACCCAGGTGGAGGCACACCGCCATATTCATATTCTTGGTCTGATGGTCAATTAACGCAAACAGCTAATGGTTTAAGCGCTGGTACTTATACATTAAATGTAACAGATGCTAACGGATGTGTGAAAGTTAGTAATGTAATCATTACTGAGCCAGATTCATTAATTGTTGGTTGCTCTGTAATCAATACAAATTGTTCAGGTGCTAATGATGGCTCTGCAAGTGCAATTCCTTCAGGAGGTGCTCCGGGTTATACTTATGCTTGGAATAGTGTGCCCGTTCAAACAACACAAACAGCAACTAATTTGCCACCGGGCACATACACTGTAGTTGTTACAGATCAAAATAACTGTACAGCAACTGCAGTTTGCTCAGTTGCTCCGGCAGGTCAATTATTATGTACTACAAGTTCTACTAATGTAACTTGTCATGGTGGTTCTAATGGTACTGCTACTGTAAATGGCAGTGGTGGTACTGCTCCATATTCATATACGTGGTTAACCTCACCAGTTCAAAATACTCAAACAATACTAGGTTTATCTGCTGGTAGTTACCAGGTGGTAGTTACAGATGCAGTTGGATGTTCAGATACTTGCGTTGCAACAATTTCTGAGCCAGGAACTTTACTTGCTTTATACGTGCCGGTAAACCCAACATGCCCGGGAGGTACTGATGGCTCTATTGATGTTACAATGGTAGGCGGTACCGCACCATATACTTTTGCTTGGACAAATGGAGCAGCCACAGAAGATTTAGCTGGTATTGGTGCCGGAGTTTACGGACTAACTGTATTTGACGCAAATAATTGTCAATATCAAGCATTTATTATAATAACTGAACCACCCTTATTAGTGTGTACTATATCATCTATGGATGAAAGTTGTGGTGGTGCTATGAATGGTTCTGCAGTGGCTTCTGTTTCTGGAGGTACAGCGCCATATATGTTCTTATGGTCAAATGGGGGCACTGACAACTCAATAAATAATATTTCTGCAGGAAATTATACCCTAACAGTTACTGATGCAAATGGTTGTACTTCAACTTGTATTGCAACAGTATCTTCACCTCCTGCTATAAGCTGTAGTATTAATACATTAAGTACTATTGTTTGCAATGGTGATGCAACAGGTTCTGTTGAGGCCGTAATTACAGGTGGAACCGCACCTTATTCTATTAGTTGGAACACTTCTCCTGTTCAAACAACTTCAATTGCAACCGGTCTTACAGCTGGTACTTATACGGCAACAATTTATGACGCAAATGGTTGTTCAACTTCATGTTCTGTTACATTATCTGAGCCACCTGCATTAACTTGCAGTACAACATGTACTCATATAACGTGCAATGGCGGGTCTGATGGTACTGCATTTGTAAGTGCCGCTGGTGGTACTGCACCATATTCATATAGTTGGAATACTGTTCCATCTCAGAATTCACAAGTTGCAACAGGATTAAGCGTAGGAACATACACGGCAACAATTACAGATGCAAATGGTTGTACTGTTACTTGTTCAATTGACATTATTGAGCCACCTGCATTATTAGTTAATGTAATAGTAGGCGATGTTTCATGTAATGGTGCTAGTGATGGTACCGCAACAGCACAAGTTGTAGGTGGAACCGCACCGTATTCATTTTTATGGTCAACAGGTGATACAACAGCGACTGTGTCTGGCTTAAGTCAGGGACAATATATTTTAACTGTAACTGACGATCATAACTGTTCAGTCAGCGTATTGGTAATGGTTACTCAACCAAATCCAATTGGATGCAATGTTCTTAGTACGCCTGTTACATGTAACGGAGCTAATGATGGTACAGCAACTGTAGGTGCCGCAGGTGGTTTGCAACCATTTACTTACCAATGGAGTACATCACCGGTTCAAAATAGTATTACGGCAACCGGATTATCAGCCGGCATGTATACTGTAACAGTAACAGATGCTTTAGGTTGTACAACAACATGCTCAACTACTGTTGTTGAGCCTACAGCTATTGTTTGCTCAACTGCTGTATTGCAAAACATTAATTGTAATAGCAATACAAATGGAATTGCCCAGGCATTTGCCAGCGGTGGATCAGGTCCTTATTCTTTTTCTTGGAATACAAATCCAGTTCAAACTACAGCTATTGCTTCCGGTTTAAGTGCCGGATCATATACAGTAACCATTACTGACGCTTTGGGATGTACTTCTCAATGTAGTGTGACTATTACTCAGCCGGATGAACTTTTATGTTCTATAAATAACTTACAATTAAATTGTGCATCTGATACCGGATCACTTACTGTTGTGGTAAATGGTGGAACACCTAATTATAGCTATGTTTGGAACACAACACCAGCTCAAACTACTGCTACTGCAAGTGGAGTGGGGCCTGGTACTTACACAGTTGTTGTAACAGACAATTCAGGTTGTTCTACTGCATGTACTATAACGGTTCTTGGAGCAAATCCAATAGCAGTTACAGCATCAAGTACACCTGAATCTTGTGTGGGAGCGGCAAATGGTACAGTAAGTGTAATATCTGTTCAGGGCGGTACTGCGCCTTACGTTTACCAGTGGAACACAATCCCGGTTCAGACCACTCAAACAGCTACAGGTCTTGCGGCTGGTGTTTATGAGGTTATTGTTACAGACGTAAACGGATGTACGGCTACTGAATCAGTAGTTGTTGGAGCACCGATTGCAAATGGTGCTACTATAGTAAACGTTATGAATGCAAGCTGTAATCAAGCAGCAAATGGTTCGGCTACGGCAGCACCAATTGGAGGGGTTGCCCCATTCAATTATTTATGGTCTGATGCACAAACTAATCCAACGGCAATATTATTGACTGCCGGAATATATACGGTTACAATTACTGACTTTAATGGATGTACTGCAACGGCTTCGGTACAAATTTCTGAGCCGGCACCAATTACTTGTAATGTAAATATTACAGATGCAAGTTGCTTTAGTGCAACTGATGGGTCTATAGCCTTGTCAAATGTTTCAGGGGGTACACCGCCATACAATTATGTATGGAATAGTGTTCCTGTTCAAACTACCCAAGTGCTTTCTAATGTTCCACATGGTACATATACAGTAACAATAACAGATGCCAACGGTTGTACTACACAAAAAACGGCAACAATAATGGAGCCTTCAGAAATAGTATGTAATGTTTCGAGCACCTCTGCTAATTGTGGTGTAGGAAATGGTACTGCAACTGTTTCTGTTGTGGGAGGTTCACCGGGCTATACTTATAGCTGGAGTACTACTCCTATTCAAACAAATGCAACGGCAGTTGGATTGGTTCCCGGTTCTTATAGTGTTATTGTAACTGATTCTAAAGGCTGTACCAGTGTTTGCTCAGTAATTGTTCAAGGTACCGGTGCAATAACTTGTACTTCTACAACTATACATGCTTCATGCAATGGAAGTTCAGATGGTTCAATAACTATAACAAATACTAGTGGTGGTTTACCTCCTTATACCTATACTTGGAATACAACGCCTGTTCAAATAGGTGCTATAGCAACTGGTTTAAGCGCAGGTACATATACTGTTGTAGTTAATAGTGCTGATGGATGTTCTGGTGTTAAATCAATTGTTGTTCTAGAACCGGCACCGGTTCCATCACCAATTGTAAGCAGCAATAGTCCTGTATGTGATGGAGATATAGTTCAATTAACTTCTTCCGCAGGTTACTCTAGCTATAGTTGGGCTGGTCCAAATAATTTCAGCTCATCTCAACAAAATCCAATGTTTAGCTCAACACTATTGCTGTCTGGAGTTTATACACTCACAGTTACCGACCTAGATGGATGTACTGCAACAGCAACGGTACTTGTTGATATTACAAGTTGTGTAAATGTTGGAGACATGGTGTGGTATGATACAAATGGAAATGGAATGCTAGATGCAGGTGAGCCTGGTATAGGTGGTGTTACTGTTACATTATATGATGCGAATACAAATACCCCTACAACCTTTACCACAACTACTGATTCATTAGGTAATTATTTATTTACCAATGTACCTTCAGGTAATTATTATGCAGTATTCTCAAATGTTCCTGGTTTAACATTCACGTCAAATGTTCCTGGTGGCTCGCAAGTATCTGGTAATAATGGACCAGGTTCTACTGATGATTTCACTGTTGGAAATACAGATGTGTTGACAGTTGATGCCGGATATATTGGTACTGGAATGATTGGAGATTATGTATGGGAAGATACGAATGGTAATGGACTGCAAGATGATGGTAATACGGGAATTCCAGGAGCAGTAGTTCAATTAACCTGGTATGGTCCGGACAGTACACTAGGAACATCAGATGATGTAATATTTACAGATACTACTGATTCAAATGGAGCATATTTATTCAGCAATCTACCTCCGGGAGATTTTGAAGTAATGATAATGGATGGAACAGGAACTGTATTGGATGGATTTACAAATACCACTGGCGGAAATACCACAAATACAACATTGTCACCAGGAAACATGGTTGATTTACTTCAAGATTTTGGATACCTGCAATCAGTAGATGTAGGTGACCAAGTTTGGGTTGATTCAAACCAAAATGGTTTATTCGATCCGGGTGAACAAGTTATACCTGGCGTTACAGTTTTACTACATGATAATAATACAGGCGCTGTAGTAGATTTCACTGTTACCGATAGCCTAGGAAATTATTTATTTACAAATGTTTCACCTGGTGATTACTATGTAAGTTTTGGAACTGTACCGGGATATACATATACAACGTACAACCCATCTGGTTCACAAGTCAATGGTGCTAATGGGCCGGGAACAACTCCTACTTTCAATGTGTCTACAACAGATGTATTAACAATAGACCAGGGATATGTGGGAACAGGAACCATTGGAGATTATGTTTGGGAAGACACTAACGGAAATGGATTACAAGATGATGGAAATACGGGAATACCTGGAGCTGTTGTACAATTAACATGGTATGGACCAGACGGAATTTTAGGAACAACAGACGATGTTGTGTTAATAGATACCACAGATGCTAATGGCGGATATTTATTTGAAGATTTAGAGCCAGGTGATTATGACATTTTAGTGTTTGATGGAAGCGGGACAGTGTTGGACCTATTAACAAATACCACCGGTGGAAATATGACAAGTACGACTTTGTCACCTGGAAATATGGATGATTTAGATCAGGACTTTGGATATCAACCAGGTGTTAATGTTGGTGACTTTACTTGGATAGACTTAAATGGAAATGGATTACATGATACTGGTGAGCCAGTTGTATCGGGTGTAGGCGTTACTTTATATACAAGTACAGGCACTCCAGTTGCAACTGCGGTAACGGATACAAATGGTAATTACCTGTTTACTAATGTAGCTCCTGGTAACTACTTCGTAGTATTTGATTCCGTTCCTGGATATGATTATACAATGTATAACCCTTCAGGTTCTCAAGTAAACGGAGCAATGGGTCCAGGTTCAACACCGATATTTAATGTGTCTACAACAGATGTATTAACAATTGACCAAGGTTACTTAGGTTCTGGAACAATTGGAGATTATGTATGGGAAGATACAAATGGAAATGGTTTGCAGGATGATGGAAATACAGGAATACCTGGTGCAATTGTACAATTAACTTGGTACGGTCCGGATGGAATTCTTGGTACAGCAGATGATGTAATGTATACAGATACTACAGATGCTAATGGCGGATATCTCTTTGATAATTTGCCTCCTGGAATGTTTGATGTGCTGGTAATGGATGGAAATGGAACAGTGCTAGATGGTTTAACCAATACAACAGGGGGAAATATGACAAGCACTACTTTGTCTCCTGGAAATATGGAAGATTTAGATCAGGACTTTGGATATCAACCGGGTGTTAATGTTGGTGACTTTACTTGGATAGACTTAAATGGAAACGGAATATTTGATTCGGTTGAGCCTGTATTAAGTGGAGTAGGCGTGACTTTATATACAAGTACTGGAACTCCTGTTTCAACTGCTGTAACGGATACAAATGGTAATTACTTATTTACTAATGTAGCTCCGGGTAACTACTTCGTAGTATTCGATTCAGTTCCGGGATATGATTACACAATGTATAATCCAAGTGGTTCTCAAGTAAACGGAGGAATGGGCCCAGGGTCAACACCAGTATTTAATGTATCTGCAACAGATGTATTAACAATAGACCAAGGTTACCTTGGCTCAGGAACAATTGGTGATTATGTATGGGAAGATACAAATGGAAATGGCTTGCAGGATGATGGCAATACAGGAATACCGGGTGCGGTTGTACAATTAACTTGGTACGGTCCGGATGGAATTCTTGGCACAGCAGATGATGTAATATATACAGATACTACAGACGCCAATGGCGGATATCTCTTTGATAATTTGCCTCCTGGAATGTTTGATGTGTTGGTAATGGATGGTAATGGAACTGTATTAGACGGCTTGACCAATACTACCGGTGGAAATATGACCACAACTACATTGTCGCCTGGAAACATGGACGATTTAGATCAGGACTTTGGATATCAACCGGGTGTTAATGTTGGTGACTTGACTTGGTTAGATTTAAATGGAAACGGAATATTTGATTCGGGTGAGCCTGTACTAAGTGGAGTTGGTGTGACTTTATATACAAGTACCGGAACTCCTGTTGCAACTGCGGTAACTGATACAAATGGTAATTATTTATTTACCAATGTAGCCCCTGGAGATTACTATGTAGTATTTGATTCAGTTCCTGGATTTGATTACACAATGTATAACCCAAGTGGTTCTCAAGTAAATGGTGCAAATGGCCCTGGGTCAACACCTACATTTAATGTTTCAACAACCGATGTTTTAACAATAGACCAAGGGTACTTAGGCTCGGGAACAATTGGTGACTATATATGGGAAGATACAAATGGAAATGGCTTGCAGGATGATGGAAATACAGGAATACTTGGTGCGGTTGTGCAGTTAACATGGTATGGACCGGATGGTATACTTGGAACAGCGGATGATGTAGTTTATACAGATACTACAGATGCCAATGGCGGATATTTCTTTGACAATTTACCTCCTGGATTGTTTGATGTGCTGGTAATGGATGGAACGGGAACTGTGTTAGACGGTTTGACCAGTACTACTGGTGGAAATATGACAAGTACAACCTTGTCACCTGGAAATATGAGTGACTTAGAACAAGACTTTGGATATCAGCAGGGTTGCACATTATCATGTGCTATAGTAGATTCCACATGTACTATTGATTTTGATTATGCTCAATTGCAATCAGGAGAATTTGTGGCAGAGCAATATGCAAATGTTGGTATTCATGTTTCCGGAACAGGAAATCAAGGGTTACCGGATGCAGTAATTGTTTATGACTCTAATGATAGTACGCAAACATTAGATCCTGATTTACAAGTTGGAATTGGAAATTTATTAATTCTTCCTTCAGATGTAGTGGATGCAAATAATGATAGTTTGGTTGATAACCCTGATGATTCTCAATATGGCGGAACTATGACATTTGTGTTTGATAATCCTGTTAACGTAAACTCATTGGTTATTGTTGATCAGGATCATCCTTCACTACCAATTATTAATGCATACGATGCAGGAAATAATTTAGTAGCAACAACTACAGTTCCGCAAATGGGTGATATGTCAGTTCAGACAGTGTTCTTAAATGCGACTAACGTTAGTATATTAGAAATAGTGTCAGTTAAATCATTTGCACTTGGACCAATTGATTTAGATTGCGTTGGAGGCGCAAAAGTTCTAACGGTTAATCCGAGTGGTGGAACTGGGCCGTATACGTATAGTTGGAATACTACTCCTGTTCAAACTACTCAATCAATTGATGGTACAAATCCAGGTACATATGTGGCTACTGTTACAGATGTAAATGGTTGTACAACTACATGTAACATTGTAACTGCTGCTCGTTGCCCGGTTATTTCTCTAAATACATTAACATATAGAGGAGGTAACAATGTGTCCTGTAATCAGTCAAGTGATGGAGCAATTTATGCATTGGTTAATGATGGAGCAGCGCCATATACTTATCAATGGTCTTCAGGTCAAACTACGGCTAATGTAAGTTCTATAAGCGCTGGTACATATATGCTAACCGTTACAGATAACAATGGCTGTTCAGCAACAAGTTCTGTTACATTAAAAGAACCAGCTTTACTTGCTTGTTCAACAGATTATTTGACAAATGTTGGTTGTAATGGCAATAGTGATGGAGAAATTTCAATTAGTATTAATGGTGGTATTGGGCCATATGTGTCAATGTGGAATACTACGCCTGTTACGTTTGGAACAACATTAAGTAATGTTCCAGCTGGTTCGTATACATTATCTGTTACTGATACCAATGGCTGTGTAGATGTGCAAACATATCAAGTAAATGAGCCTCAAGAATTATCAGCTTGGTCTCAAAAAGTGAACGTACTTTGTCATGGTGATGCAAGTGGAGCAATAGACTTAAAAGTGTCTAAAGGTACAGCGCCATATACATATATGTGGAATGATGGAGCAACAACTCAGGATAGAACCGGGTTAAATAGTGGCAATTACACGGTTACTGTTACAGACGCTAACGGGTGTATTAAGATTCATGATAAGAGAATCTCACAACCTAGAAAATTCAGACATTCTTCGGTTGTAACTGATGTTTCTTGTTTCAATGGAGCTGATGGAACCATAGACCTGACAATTACTGGAGCAAAAGCGCCTTACACATATTTATGGAAAGATGGGACAACTACAGAAGACCGAATAAATATGTCAAAAGGCTGGCACAGAGTTACCGTTACAGATACCAGAGGTTGTAGTACCACTCGCCATATTAGAGTTAATCATCCTAAGTTTTTAGGTATAACGGCTACTGTTCAGGATGTTTCTATTCCCGGTGGAAATGATGGTTCAGTGTCATCTAGTGTTTCCGGTGGTGTTGGTCCATATACTTATAATTGGTCAAATGGTGCAACTACAAATTCAATTTCTAATATAGTTTCCGGTAATTATCGGTTAACTGTTACGGATGCGAATGGTTGTGTTCGAATTAGAAATGTTGTTGTGTCAGAACCGGCAGCAACAGCTCCTTTGAGTTGTAGCCCTATTGGAAGCAATATTCCATGTGGAACTAGTACAGGTTCGGTTAGTGTAACAGCTACAGGTGGCTACCCACCATATGATTATTTCTGGAATACCAGCCCTTACCAAACAACTCAAACAGCTACTGGATTGGCCCAAGGAACATACTTGGTTCAAGTAACGGATTCAAGAGGTGCGAGCAGCGCAATATTCTGTTTTGCAACAGTATCTTGTACAAATGCGAGAACGACTACTATTGTTTCTGAAGATGAATCATTATTAAGTGTATATCCAAACCCATTTAGTAGTGAATTAAAAATAAATGTGCTTAGCGCATTTGAAGATGAAACATTTGAACTACAAATTGTAGATATACTAGGAAAGACTCATCATTATTCAGTATTAAATACTACTAAGGGAATCAATACCCATAGTTTAATATTGGATAGTCTCCCTGATGGGGTATATTTTATAAGGCTTAAGTCAAATCTCAGCTCATTTACTGAGAAATTGATTAAGCGATAACGAGAAAAAAAGCCGGCATTTGCCGGCTTTTTTATTTTTTATCCTCATTTCTTGCAATGGCTTTTTTAATCAAATTGTCTTCATTTATTTGTATTGAATTTCAATTACTTAGCAATTTCTAATTATCATTTAAATGGCGAAATGGCC
>JABDLV010000132.1 GCA_013001815.1 Bacteroidia bacterium | reverse complement strand
TAGATGAAGAAGGCTTTGTATTGCTTTCAGCTGAACCAAAAAAGGGAGCTGATAATAAATGGATTTGTTTTTTACATCCCAAAAGTACTAATGGAGTTTTAATTGAGCTTTGCCAAGAAAGAGAAGAGTCAGCTTAGGTGTTGCTCCAAAACACTCTCAACTTTCTCTCCTTTATTTAATAGTATTCCTTTTAAACCCATAGCCAAAGCACCTTCTACGTGCTGGACTGAATCATCAATAAAAATAGTTTCTTCCATTTTTAATTTATTGTCAGATAAAACATGTTCAAATATATCTGCATTGGGTTTTCGCATTCCCATTTCACTGCTGTAATATGTTTTTTCAAAATGTTCTTTCAACATATCATCCCCATAACTATCATGCAAGTATTTAGTGAATGCTCTAATATGAATAGCGTTGGTGTTGCTTAACAAAAAAATTCGATACTCTTTTTTAAGGTCATCCAACCATAAAATTCTTTTTTGGGGAAT
Source organism: Bacteroidia bacterium (assembly GCA_013001815.1). GTDB lineage: Bacteria > Bacteroidota > Bacteroidia > AKYH767-A > OLB10 > JABDLV01. The sequence continues at coordinate 5,166 of JABDLV010000132.1, read as the reverse complement.
GGTTTGGAGTAATGCATTCCACGCGCCTTCAATTTCTTTATTGGTCAAATCAATGCCAGAAGCTTTTTTTATTTCGTTATAAAATTGATCTTCACTAATATTTCCTGTTTCAAAATTGTCAAACAAGTGATCTTGTTTTTTTTGAGAATAGAGTTCATCAAAGTTTTTAATGCCCAATTCAATAAAGGCATCCCGAGTTAAATGGTAATCTATATCCAGAATCACCCCACCTAAATCAAAAATGATATTTTTAATATGTTTTGCTTTCATTGTATTATTGAGCGCAAATATATAATTTCGTCTTTCCTTCTAAAGGAAGGGCCCATAGCTCAGTTGGTTAGAGTAGCTGACTCATAATCAGTTGGTCCCAGGTTCGAGCCCTGGTGGGCCCACTTTTTTCTCTCCTTTTGTTTGCCTTGTAACATAAAGTGCTGTTAATCCATAACTTATGTTAAATTTTTATTGCTTTCATTTTTGTAATTTTGGTACCCTTGAGCCTTTAAAATGAATAAAAAGCATCTTTTATTTTTACTTATTCCAATAATTTTTCTTGGTGAGGTAAACGGCCAACAAACGGTAGGATTATTTCAAAATGACAGTCTTGCGTTTGATGGGTATACTTTGTTCAGCCCTAGCTTAGCCACTACCAGTTATATGATAGATAATTGCGGAAGAGAAGTAAACAAATGGCAGCACACTACTTTACCCGGATTAGCAACGTATTTTTTAGAGGATGGTTCTTTATTACGTGCCGGCAGATCTTATAACACCAACTTTAACGGAGGAGGTGCCGGAGGAATAATTGAAAAGTATGACTGGAATGGTAGTTTGCTATGGTCTTATAATTATTCTTCCCCATTATTTAGACAACATCATGACATTGCTGCAATGCCAAATGGAAATGTATTATTACTTGCATGGGAACTAATCTCTGATACTGTTGCAATAAATGCAGGCAGAAATCCTAATACGGTATCAAACGGATTGTGGCCGGAGCATGTTGTGGAAATTGAACCCATCGGATTAGACAGTGGAATAATTGTATGGGAGTGGCACATAATGGATCACCTCATTCAAGATTATGATTCAACTAAGAATAACTTCGGTGTAATTGCAGATAATCCTGAATTAATTGATTTCAATTTTACAAATAGCCAAATTGGTAACCCGGATTGGTGCCATGCAAATGCACTGGACTACAACCCTGCTTTAGATCAAATAATGATTAATTCAAGAAACTTTCATGAGTTTTGGATTATTGATCATAGCACTACAACTGCAGAAGCAGCAGGTCATTCAGGTGGTAACTCAGGAAAAGGAGGCGACATATTATACAGATGGGGTAATCCTGCTGCATATGACAGGGGAGGTTTTTCAAACCAACAATTATTTGCGCAACATGATGCACATTGGATCGACACTGGTCTTCCTAATGAAGGAAAAATAATGGTTTTTAATAATGGTCCAGGTAGACCCGGAGGTTTGTACTCCACGGTAGAAATATTAAACCCTCCTGTAGATTCACTCGGCAATTACACAGTACCAACAACTGGTCCTTTTGCACCGACCAGTGCAGATTGGACGTACAGTGCTGCTGTTCCCACAGACTTTTATGCTTCTTTCATTTCGGGAGCACAACAATTAATGAATGGTAACGTGTTAATTTGTAACGGACCGGGCGGTACATTTTTTGAAGTTGATACTGGTAAAGTCACTCATTGGGAATACATAAACCCGGTTGGTTCTACCGGCCCGGTAATGCAAGGAAATACTCCAATACTTAATGATAATTTTAGAGCATATAGATATGGGCCTAACTACTCGGGGTTTAACGGACTAACCCTTTTGCCGGGCAATCCAATTGAGCTTTCTCCTTACCCTTCAAACTGCTTAATTTTTACAGATACTGAGACAATTTACAGTTCAGCTGAGGCTGACATAAATATATATGGCAGCATAAACGGTCATATTAATGTAAAAAATAATATTGACGAACCGATTCAAGTTTTTATATATGATCTTAGTGGCAAACTTCTGAGTTCAAAAATTGTTGATCATATGTCGGAATATACACTATCAACAAATTTTAAACCTGGAATATACATTTGTAAAGCTGTTAATATTGAAAATGAAATATTAAAAGTTGAAAAAATTATTCTACGCTAAAAACAATCAATTTGAAAATGAACAAATTTATCCTAATCCTCTTTTTGTCTTCTTTAAGTTTTGTAAGCTATGGTCAACAAACCGTGGGCTTATTTACAAATGATTCGGCCGCCTTTAATGGTTATACTTTTTTTTCTCCGGGCTCATCTACGCACTCGTACTTGGTAGATAATTGTGGTGAATTAATAAATCAATGGACAGCCAGTAATCAACCTGGTCTTGCAGCTTACCTTTTACCTAATGGAAATATTTTAAGAACTGCTAGAATTGCCGGATCATTTAACGGTGGTGGCATTGGTGGAAGAGTAGAAATGTATGATTGGAACAGCACATTAATTTGGTCATATGATCATGCAAATGCACAGTATCATCAACATCATGATGTAGAATATTTACCCAACGGAAACATTTTAATTTTGGCTTGGGAATCAAGAAGTACAACAGAGGCAATTAATAGCGGGCGCGATCCTAATGCTGTAAACAATAATGGAGTGTGGCCTACCAGAATAACTGAAGTACAACCAGTGGGTTTAAATGGTGCAAATGTTGTATGGGAATGGCATTTATGGGATCATTTAGTTCAAGACTTTGATAATACCAAAGCCAACTATGGCGCGGTAAGTGATCACCCAGAACTGCTTGACATCAATGCAGGAGGAAATAGTCCGGACTGGATTCACGCAAATTCAATTGATTACAATCCCGTTTTAGATCAGATTATGATTAGCAGTAAAAGCATGAGTGAAATTTTTGTTATTGACCACTCAACAACAACAGCTGAAGCCGCAAGTCATACGGGTGGAACATATGGCAAGGGAGGTGATTTTTTGTATAGATGGGGTAACCCACAAAACTACGGAAGAGGCACAACGGCAGACAGAAAACTATACGGTCAGCATGATGCAAGTTGGGTACCAGCCGGGTATCCGGATGAAGGAAAAATTTCAATCTTCAATAATGGCATTGGTCGACCGGGTGGATCTTTTTCTACTTCAGATTTAATTATTTCGCCTGTTGATATGAATGGGAATTACACCATTGCTGCAAATCAAGCATACGGACCTTCCACCATAGATTGGTCTTATGACGGAAACGGAAATGGATTTTATTCTACGAATCAGTGTGGTACAAATAAATTACCCAATGGAAATATGCTTGTTAACATAACTGCCGGTGGAGAGATAAGGGAAGTAGATGCAATTGGAATTACAAAATGGAGATATGTTATTCCGGTGAGTGGAAGTAACCCCGTTTCGCAAGGCACCAATCCCGGACAGAATGGAACATTTAGAGCATACAGATATAGCCCTAGTTATTCTGCCTTTGCAGGCAAAACACTTACTCCTATGGGCCCTATAGAGCTTAACCCTTTACCATCAAACTGCACTATTTATACAGGAATAGATGATGCTTCTTATTATGATGAAACCATTACGGTGTATAGTACTTTATACAGTAATCAAATTCACATATATAATTCTAGTAATCAATCTAAATTCTTTGTAAGAGTATACAACACAAACGGACAATTAGTGTATAGCGGAAATCACTCTGACAAAAACTCTGAAATTAATTCAGGGGATTGGAAAACAGGAATTTATATCGTACAAATTTTTGATTCCGCTTTTAATCCTTTAACCGTTAAAAAATTAGTTAAATAAAAAATTGAAAAAAATATTTTTTGCATTGTCATTACTGCTTTGCTTTTCAAATACCAGTAATGCCCAACAAACAGTCGGCTTATTCTTAAATGACCAAAATGCATTTAATGGATACACTTTAGTTTCTCCCGATTATTACACCAGTACTTATTTAATTGATAATTGTGGAAACGTGGTCAATGAATGGGCAAGTTCGTTAACTCCCGGACTCACTAGCATTCTATTAGAAAACGGCAATCTATTACGTGCCGCAAGAACCAACACATCAACGTTTGGGGCTGGCGGTACCGGAGGCAAAATAGAAATACTGGATTGGAATAGTACTGTGGTTTGGGAATATGAATATTCCAGTTCCGATTTCCATCAACATCATGATGTTCAGTACATGCCAAATGGGAATATTTTAATTCTGGCTTGGGAGAAGATAAATCTTTCAGATGTTTTAGCAGAAGGAAGAAATCCGAACACCATTGCAAATGAATTTTGGAGTGAAAAAATTGTTGAGCTTCAACCAATAGGTGCAGATAGCGCATCGGTTGTTTGGGAATGGCGAGTGTGGGATCATTTAATTCAAGATTTTGATTCAGCTAAAAACAATTATGGTGTTGTTTCTGATCACCCTGAATTATTGGATTTAAATTTTGTTATTCCGGGTGCACCGGGTCCGGGTAGCGGGTTAACGGATTGGCTGCATTGTAACTCAATAGATTACAATGAAGATTTAGATCAAATATTAATTAGTTGCCATAATTTTTCTGAATTATGGGTAATTGATCATAGTACAACAACAGCTGAAGCTGCCAGCCACAGCGGAGGAAACTCCGGTAAGGGGGGTGACATTTTATATCGTTGGGGTAATCCTCAAGCTTACGATAGGGGAACTGCCAACGATCAAATTCTTTATTTACAACATGATGCTCGTTGGATAGATAAAGGCCTTCCGGATGAAGACAAAATTATGATCTACAATAATGGACTTGGAAGACCGGCAGGTGCATTCTCAAGCATTGAAGTAATAGAGTGCCCTGTTGACAGTCAAGGAAACTACTTGAATCCTGGATTAAATGCATATGCTCCTGCTCAAGCATATTGGAATTACACTGCACCTAATCCAACAGATTTTTATTCTCCAAACGTTTCCGGCTCCCAAAGATTAGCGAATGGTAATACATTAATTACAGAAGGTGCAAGCGGTCATATTTTTGAAGTAGATTCTGCGGGAACTTTAGTATGGGATTATATCAATCCGGTATCTACCACCGGCCCGGTGCAACAAGGTGGTATTCCGGTTATTAATGAGCTGTTTAAAGCAACTCGTTATGCGCCTGATTATGCAGGA
>JABDLV010000124.1 GCA_013001815.1 Bacteroidia bacterium | reverse complement strand
CTATCTGTTTCCTACGGAAAAAGTTTGTTATACTTTTTTTGGTTTGGTTACTTAATGGTTTGCATTTACATTATTATAGTTTCCTATGCACTGTTTATCAACCCAAGAGCGATTAAATATTTATTAGTAAAGCTGTTTTCTCTTCCATTAATACGAAGATGGAAACACCATGCACTAGACACAGGCAACGAATTAATTATTGCATCCGGTGAATTAAAATCAAAAAAGTTTTGGTTTTGGTGGCGTGCTTTTGCCGCCACATGCTACTCTTGGACAGCCAGGTATTTGGTTGTAAACTGCTTACTGTTTGCTTTTGCTGCGCTCACCCTTTCAGACAATCTGCTCATTTTTGCCCGCCAGTTTGTAATGTGGATTATACTATTAGTTAGCCCAACACCGGGCAGTGCAGGTATTGCAGAAGTTGTATTTCCTGCGTTTTTAGGCCAGTTTATTCCGCTTGGATTGGCCGCATCCCTTGCATTGTTGTGGCGATTAATTAGCTACTACCCATACTTAATCATTGGTGCCATTTTAATACCACGATGGGTAAGAAGAAAATTGCTTAGCAAAAAGTAAAATTAAATCTATCTTCGAAATCCAAAATAAAAATGATTAACATGAAATTCGGAACAAAAGCTATACATGCCGGTCAGCATCCTGACCCAACTACAGGAGCAATTATGACTCCTATTTATCAAACCTCTACATATGTGCAAGCCAGTCCAGGTGACCATAAAGGATATGAATATTCCAGAACACAAAACCCAACCAGACAGGCACTGGATAATAACCTTGCCGCATTAGAAAATGGAACCTATGGCTTAACTTTTTCTTCGGGCATGGGCGCAATTGATACGGTTGCAAAAATGTTTAGTCCGGGTGATGAAGTTATATCTACCAATGACTTATATGGTGGTACATACAGAATATTTACAAAGATTTTTGAGAAGTATGGTGTTAAGTTTCATTTTGTTCCAATGACGGACATCAATGCCATTGAAGAAAAAATTAATAGCAACACTAAACTAATTTGGATTGAAACACCTACCAACCCAATGTTAAATGTAATTGACATAGAAAAAGCATGTGCACTTGCAAAAGGGAAAAACATACTTGTTGCGGTAGATAATACTTTTGCATCGCCTTATCTGCAAAACCCAATTGATTTTGGTGCAGACATTGTAATGCACTCTGTAACTAAGTTTTTGGGCGGTCACTCAGATGTAGTAATGGGTGCGCTAATTTGCAATGATGAAAAATTATATGAGCAGTTGGCTTTTATACAAAATAGTTGTGGTGCAGTTCCCGGTCCGCAAGATTGCTTTTTGGTGTTAAGAGGAATTAAAACTTTGCATGTACGCATGCAAAGGCACTGCGAAAATGCAGCTGTCATTGCTAAGTTTTTAAAAACAAACCCAAAGGTAGACAAGGTGTATTGGCCTGGCTTTGCAGATCATCCGCAGCATGAACTGTCTAAAAAACAAATGCGAGACTTTGGTGGAATGATTTCCTTTACTCTAAAAGAAAATACTACTGCAGCCGCGCACAAGGTTGTTTCTAAAACCAAATTTTTCACACTAGCTGAATCTTTAGGAGGGGTTGAATCATTAATTGGCCACCCTGCATCTATGACTCACGCCAGTATTCCTAAAGAAGAAAGGGAAAAAACAGGCGTGGTAGATAGCCTTATTCGCCTAAGTGTAGGCATTGAAGATGTGGCAGATTTAAAGGCAGATTTAGAGGAAGCGCTGAAGTAATTTTCAAATTACCCATTCATCTTTATTTATAGTGCTGATATACAGGTAGTTTAACCTGAATTGTCATAGCTATGTAATAATTTTTATTGACTCTATATGTAACATTCATCATTGAGAAAGCCTTCTTATTTCCGTAAATTAGCAACTCAGAAAATGCCTTAAAATCAATTTTAATTAACCTAAGCTAAAATTCAAAAAAATGAGAAAAATTTATGGTTTTCTAATGGGGTTGTGTATTACCCTGATTGCATTTCCGGTGCAAGCACAAGAGCAATGTATTTCAGAAATAATGTTTAGAGAAGCTGCACTTGCAAACCCTCAATTAATAGAAAACAGAAATGCCTACGAAGCGGCAATGTCTGAGTATATAAAAAATAACCCCAGTCAACGTACTCAGGGTTCACCAAAAATAATTCCGGTTGTATTTCATATCATACACACATATGGTTCAGAAAACATTAGCAAAACGCAGGTTTTAGACCAGTTAAGAATAATGAATGAAGACTTCGGAAGAACAAATTCGGATACTGCGAATACACCTGCACCATTTAAAGCGGTTGCTGCAGATTGCAATATTGAATTTAGATTGGCCACAAAAGACCCTAATGGAAATTGCACCGATGGAATTTTGAGAGTTTACTCACCATTAACAACCAATGCAAGAAATAATGTAAAATCATTAAGTTATTGGCCAAGTAGCAAGTATTTAAATTTTTGGGTTGTAAAAACCATTGAAAACACTTCCGGTTCAAGTGGAATCGTTTTAGGTTTTGCACAGTTCCCCGGTACAGGTCAAAATCCAAATACAGATGGTATTGTTTGTCGTAATGACTACGTTGGTTCTATTGGTTCAGCCCAAGGCGAATATGGAAGAACTGCTGTACATGAAGTAGGCCATTGGTTAAACTTAAGACACATTTGGGGAGATGATGGTACAGCATGTACTGGTAGTGATTTTGTAATGGACACACCCAACCAGGCAGGACCCAACCAATCGAACTGTCCAACTTTTCCAAGCGTTACTTGTAGCAATGGACCTAACGGAGATATGTTTTGTAATTACATGGATTACACAGCAGACCAATGTGTAAACATGTTTTCACAAGGGCAAAGTGCAAGAATGGATGCATCTCTTAACTCTGCCATATCCGGCAGAAATAATGTATGGTCTCAAGCCAATTTAATTGCTACCGGTACAGATGATAATGCTACACCAACCGACTGCGCACCAATTGCAGATTTTGATTTTAAAGTGAAACGAGTTTGTGTTGGTACTACTTTTAACTTTACAGATGCTTCATGGGGCGGACCAATTACAACAAGAACGTGGAGTTTCCCTGGAGGAACACCTGCCACATCCACTGCAGCAAACCCTTCGGTTTCATACAGTACACCCGGCCAATATGATGTTACCTTAACAGTTACCAACTCAGCCGGTACAGATTCGAAAACAATTCAAAAAGTAGTTACCATTATGCCTACTTCAGGCTGGTATTCTGCACCATTTACAGAAGATTTTGAAAACCAAACTAGTCTTCCGGCATGGTATTATTTTGTTGAAAATGATAACCCAACAACCAATGCATGGGATATTACCACCACTGCATCTGTAAGCGGAACTAAAAGTGCCAAGCTAACTAACTACACAAACAATGCAGGTGTTGATGCATTTATTACTCCAAGTGTTAATCTTAGTAATGTTAGTGGAACACAAATGACATTCCAATTGGCTTATGCCGCAAGGGGTTCATCTGGCGATAACATATTAAGAATATATGTTTCTACAAACTGTGGTCAAACTTGGTCTTTAAGATATACCAAGTCAGGCTCTTTGTTATCAACTGCCGGTATTGTTTCCTCTAACTTTACCCCATCTGCAGGTGACTGGAGACAAGAAACAGTAAACCTTTCATCTGGTTCTATTTCAGGCAGACCAAACGTAATATTTAAGTTTGAGTACACCCATGACAATGGGAACAACATGTATATTGATGATATAAATATTGATGGTGTTGTTGGACTGGAGGAATTTATTGACCAGTATCAAATAAATTTATTTCCCAACCCTGCAAACGGAAGAACTCAACTTACCTTTAACTTAAAATCTAGTGCAGATGTAAAAGTTACTTTAGAAGATGTGTTAGGCAGACAGATTAATGTTGCTAATGAAAGCATGTTAAATGCCGGTACGCACAATTTCTTGTTTGAAACAAGTTCACTAAGCCCTGGTATTTACATGGTAAATGTGAATGTTGCAGGCGAAGTAATTACCAAGAAGTTAATCGTAGAGTAACTACGAAATCATAATACTAACCGGTTTGCTAGAAATAGTAAACCGGTTTTTCATATCTACTAATAAATGAAATCAAGCAGAATAGTTGTTTCTTTAGTAGTGCTTTGTCTAATTTTTTCGGCACATGCATTGCAAGCTCAAAGCAAACGTACCTGTGCAACAGAGGATGTGTTTCTATTAGAAGCTGAAAAGGATGAATCACTTATTTCTAAGCGCAATAAATTTGAATCAGAAATTACTAAAGCTGCTCAACAATTATTAAATACTGAGAACAGCGGTAGTCCTAGAATAATTCCTGTAGTATTTCATGTCATTCATGAATATGGTCCTGAAAATATTTCAAAAGCCCAAATATTAGATCAGATTAGAATTTTAAACGAGGACTTTAGAAGAACAAACGCGGATACGGTAAATACACCTGCTGCATTTACACCTGTTGCTGCAGATTGTAATATTGAATTCAGATTGGCACAATTAGACCCACAAGGAAATTGTACGGATGGTATTGTTCGGGTGTATTCTCCCTTAACCAGTAGCGGTATTGGTGATGGGGCCCAGTTAAAAGCTTTGAGCAGATGGCCAAATGACAAATATTTAAATTACTGGGTAGTAAGAACCATTACCGGTGGAATACTAGGTTATGCTACATTTCCTGGTGGTAATGCAAATGTAGATGGAGTAGTTTGCGGACATAACTATACCGGAAGTATTGGTACTGCAGTGGGTGGCGCTTACGATTTAGGTCGAACTGCAACACATGAAGTTGGTCATTGGCTTAGCTTGCTGCATATTTGGGGAGACTCAAATTGTGGTAACGATTTGGTTGCCGATACACCAACGGCATCTGGTTCAAACTTTGGTTGCGCAACTTACCCACACGTAAGTTGTAATAACGGTCCCAACGGTGACATGTTTATGAACTACATGGACTACTCGGATGATATTTGCTTTAATATTTTTACTGCTGGTCAGTCTGCCCGAATGAATGCCACACTTAATAATGCAAGGAATAATGTATGGACTCAAGCAAATTTAATTGCAACCGGAACAGATGGTTCTGCAACTGGTGCTTGCAGTTTAAT
>JABDLV010000116.1 GCA_013001815.1 Bacteroidia bacterium | reverse complement strand
TTGCAATCCAGCCATCCAATAAAGAAGAAGTTTTGTTTGCTCCAGCCCCACCAAACTCTTGTTTAAAGGTATTTAGGCGATTGTAACCGAATCCATAGTTAATGCTTTTCCAAAGCGAGCCTCCTTGCAAAGGCGCAGCATAAACTAGCCCTGCATTACCAATCCCAAAAGGTGTTTGAGATAGTTCGTTTGAATTACCCAAGTAATCAGACTTTGCTGTTCTACTAGTAATTAATGGTGAAAAAGTGAATTCAGATTTTCTATAAATCCCAATTCCGGCAGGGTTGTTAGAGAATGTAGAAAAATCTGCACCCAAAGCACCCATTGCACCGGCTAAACTCAAAGAACGAGCTGTGCTTCCAAATTGTATGTTGCTAAGCCTTAAAGCATCTGCATCATTTTGTGCAGATAAATTATTAGGCAAAAAAAAGCATGCAACTAGCATGCTTAAAAAAAGTATATTTTTCATCCTGTAAAATTTCACTGATTATCTTCTTTTAGAAGTGTTTGGAGCTTTACTGCTTCTTGTACTAGATTTATTGCTCCTTGTACTGCTAGAAGAACTTCTAGGTTTATTATAGTTTCTGTTAGAGCTGCTTTTTCTTACGCTGCTGTTACTTTTATTATAATTAGAAGACTTATTGCTCTTCCTTGGTTTGTAGCTAGGCGCAGATTTGGTGCTCTTTACACTTGAATTATTCATACTGGTTCTTGGAGTATTGTAATTCTTCTTTGGTGTATTACTATTATTTCTAGGAGTGTTGTAATTATTGTTGTTATTATTCCTAGGAGTGTTGTAGTTGTTATTATTATTCCTAGGTGTATTGTTATTATTCTTCGGTGTGTTGTAATTATTGTTGTTATTCCTAGGAGTGCTATTACTATTACCCTTTGGAATATTGTAATTATCATTTCTAGGGGTATTTGTTTTTCCTGGACTATTTTCCCTAGGTGAAGTATAATTATCTTTTGTAGAAGGTACTGCATCTCTTCCTTTAGGTTTAGGAACAACTACAGGTGTATTCGTCTTAGTTACATCTTTAACTGTACCCGGAGAACCTACAACACTACCTTTATCAGTTCGGGTTGGGTGTTTAACTGTAGGATTTGCATTTGATATTCCAGTAGGTTTGCCGGAATTTGACGCTTCATAAATATTTCCTAGTGTACGAGGTGTTTTAGGATAGTTTGGTGTGTTGCTACTGCCCGAAGTACTATGGCCGTAAAACACATTTCCGCTTCCGTCATAGCTGTTATAATAATAAGGCGATCCGTTATAATAACCATCATTATAACCATTATAATATCCATGGTTATATCCGTTGTAATAACCGTGGCCATAGCCGTATCCACCATAAGATGAGTAGTAAGGTGAACATGGATTGTGCCAATAGTAATTGAATGGGCTATAACCAAAATAAGTGTAATAACTAGAACCCCAATATGGGTTGTAATGATATGGACGTGGATTCCACCAATTGTAACCAAGGTAAATACTTACACCCCATGAGTATGGATTGTAATTGTACCAATAGGAGTTAGTGTAATAACTATTGTAATAGTTAAAGCTTGGTTGAGGATGGTAAAATCTTCTTAATCGAGACGAGTAGGAGTAATCATAATAATCATCGTAATAATTATTAGTTATATAAGTGTCTCCATTGCTGTCTGTGTACTGACTTGTTTCAGAAGGATCTTCAAATCTTGAAACCTCATCAGTATAATTTTCTGTTTGCGTTTCTGCTGCGGGTTCATCGTAGTCATATTCTCTATCACTATAATAAACATCATCATAGCCCTGATTTTGGCTATATTGAGAGCTTGAACAACCGGCCACAAAAAGACCGAAAACTAATGCAATTGCTATGTATATATTTTTCATCTTGCTAAGTATTCTGTGTTTAATCTAATATTTAGACAAATTTTAAACGCTGGGGTTTAATTTGCATTGTGAAATTAAATTATGTTTTCCACTTTTGCCTTAAATAATGCAAATTTTATACCAAATAACCTTTTATAATTAGAGAAATGGGAAAAGAATTTCCAAAGAGAAGTGAAAATTATGCAGAATGGTACAATAATATTGTGCTTAAAGCGGATTTGGCAGAACATTCTGCTGTTAGAGGTTGTATGGTCATAAAACCCTATGGTTTTGCTATTTGGGAGAAAATGCAGCAGCAATTAGATAAAATGTTTAAAGAAACAGGCCATTCTAATGCCTATTTCCCTCTTTTTATCCCAAAATCCTTTCTAAGCAAAGAGGCAGACCACGTAGAGGGATTTGCTAAAGAATGTGCTGTGGTTACCCATTACAGGCTAAAAGATAATCCAGAAGGAGGAGGAATTGTAGTTGATCCTGATGCTAAGCTAGAAGAGGAACTTATTATTCGACCAACTTCAGAAACCATTATTTGGAATACGTATAAAAACTGGATTCAATCATACAGAGATTTGCCTCTATTAATAAACCAATGGGCAAACGTTGTGCGCTGGGAAATGAGAACACGTTTGTTTTTAAGAACGGCAGAATTTTTATGGCAAGAAGGGCATACTGCACATGCTACCGAAAAAGAAGCTATTGAAGAAACAGAACAGATGCTGAATGTGTATGCCGAGTTTGCCGAGAAGTGGATGGGTATGCCGGTTATAAAAGGATTAAAAACAGAAAATGAACGTTTTGCTGGAGCAGTTGAAACGTATTGTATTGAAGCATTAATGCAAGATGGAAAAGCTTTACAAGCAGGTACTTCACATTATTTAGGTCAGAATTTTGCAAAGGCTTTTGATGTAAAGTTTGCTACAAAAGAAGGTAAGCAAGAATATGTATACGCCACTTCTTGGGGTGTAAGTACCCGTTTAATGGGTGCGCTGATTATGGCTCATGCTGATGATGAAGGTTTAGTTCTTCCTCCGAAACTAGCACCAATTCAAGTTGTAATTGTACCAATTTATAAGAGTGATGAAGAGTATGCTGCTGCAAACGAATATGCCGCAAAAATTGTTGACATGCTAAAAACAAAAAATATTAGTGTGAAGTATGACAATAGAGATACACACAAACCAGGTTGGAAATTTGCAGAATATGAATTAAAAGGAGTTCCTGTTAGAATAGCCATTGGTCCACGCGACATAAAAAACAATGCGGTAGAAATTGCGCGAAGAGATACCAAAGAAAAATCTGTAGTTCAATTAACAGACCTGGATATTAAAATTGAAACGCTATTAGAATCTATACAGGAAAACATCTATCAAAAGGCCAGAGATTTTACAGATAATTCTATAACATACGTTGATGACTTTGATTCTTTCAAAGAAGCGGTAGATAAAAAGGGTGGATTCATAAGCGCTCATTGGGATGGAACAAAAGAGACAGAGCTTAAAATAAAGGACAAAACAAAAGCCACAATCAGGTGCATTCCATTAGAAAATAAAATGGAAGAAGGAAAATGTGTATACAGCGGTAATACCTCTAAGCAGCGTGTTTTATTTGCTAAAGCCTATTAGAACTTTAGCTGATTTTTCACGTATTAGTTAAGATAAGTCTAATTCTATGTCACAAGAAACTACCAAAATCAGTAAACACGAGTACATCATAAAATCGCTTACCGAAAAAGGTTCTATGCATTTAGATGTTTGTGCCAATACGCACAACGTGTTTGGTATGATTAAGGATAAGCTTGCTAGCATGGCTGAACAGATCAGAAAAGAGGTACATGATAAAGATGACAGATTAAAAGTTGACTTTATAGACAAGAACCCAAATGAAATAGAATTTAGAGCAGGAGATGATATGGTTGTTGCAATGATGCACACAAATATTTTTACGTTTGAAAACAGCCACAGCATCATGAAAACTTCTTATGTAAAAGAAGATAACTTCCGTTCTCATTGCGGTATGATTTCATTTTACAATTTTCTAGCAGATTCATTTACATACAATAGGGCAAATGATATTGGCTATTTAGTTGCACGTGTTTTTATAAATAAAGACATGCATTATTTTGTAGAAGGAAAACGCCAATTGGGTTTTATGCATAACAATTTTGCCGAAGACATCATTGATGACGAAAAGCTGCATTCAATTCTAGAATCGGCCATAGCCTATAGTTTAGACTTTGATATGTTTACCCCGCCTTATAATGAGGTAAGCTTGCTCACAATTAGAGAAGTGAGAGAAAACACCCGCTCTGTAGGAGTACCTACCGGAAAACGCTTGGGCTTCAAATTTCAGTCTGATGAAGACATTGAGGCTTAGGCAATTAGCTTCCATTTCTTAGCTTAAAATTTCTTTTGTTTACTGCAAAAATAATTTACCTTTGCATGCCTAAAATATGGCCCGTTCGTCTATCGGCTAGGACGCCAGGTTTTCATCCTGGTAAGAGGGGTTCGATTCCCCTACGGGCTACTGATTTAGAGCGGAAACTTAAAAACTTAAATTATGGCAAACCATAAATCATCAATTAAGAGAATTAGACAAACTAAGACCAGAACTCTTAGAAATAAGGTACAGTCTAAATCCATGCGTAATGCGCTAAAAGAAATTAGAAGCATGACGGATAAAAAGAAAGCCCAAACAGAAATGCCAAAGCTTTTTTCTATGCTAGATAGATTGGCTAAGAAGAATTTAATTCATAAAAACAAAGCGGCTAATTTAAAATCTGAAGTAGCTGTACATATCAATAAATTATAATTGATTTACATCGTATAGAGAAGAGGCCATTCCCAAACAGGAATGGCCTTTTTTATTATTTTACATTTTGTAATCCTTGCTTATGGAAAATCTAAATATTAAATCTTGGGCAGAAGATGACAGGCCAAGAGAAAAGTTGGTAAAAAATGGTGCTGAGAATTTATCTGATTCTGAATTGCTTGCTATTCTTATAAGAACCGGAACTAAAGAGTATTCTGCCGTAGACGTATGTAAGCAATTAATGCATAGTTGCGGAAATGATTTTAATAAACTGGCAAAAATGTCAGTAAATGAAATAAGTAAAACAAAAGGAGTAGGTAAGGTAAAGGCAATAACCATTATGGCTGCATTAGAACTAGGCAGAAGAAGAAAAGTAAATGGTGTTACCAAAATGGAAAAGATTACCGGCTCGAGTAATGTGTTTGATTTATTACAACCAAGCTTAGTTGATGAAGACCAAGAACATTTTTGGGTGATTTATTTAAATCAATCAAACAAAATAATTTCTACAGAACATTTGAGCAAAGGTGGTGTTGCTGGAACAGTAGTGGATTCGCGTTTAATTTTTAAAAAAGCATTGGAACAAACAGCTGTGTCCATTATTTTATGTCATAATCACCCAAGTGGAAACACCCAACCTAGCGAAGCAGACATAAGGCTAACTAAAAAAATAAAAGAAGCAGGAAATTTGTTAGACATAAAAGTGTTAGACCATATAATAATAGCAGGAGACAGTTATTATTCTTTTGCTGATGAAGGCAAAATGTAAACCTGCAACATTTCATGTTAAAAATTCTTACCATAGTTGGTGCAAGGCCGCAGTTTATTAAAGCTGCTGCGATTAACAGAGCAATTAAATCTCAATTTTCTAATTCGCTTCAAGAGTATATTTTGCATACCGGGCAACACTATGATGATAACATGTCTAAAATATTTTTTGATGAATTGGGTATACACAAGCCAAATGTGAATTTAAACATTGGGTCTAAAGAGTATGAATTGCAAATAAAAGAAATGCAACAAGGTATTGAGAAGGTTATAATTGATGAGAAGCCGAATGTGGTACTTGTATATGGCGATACCAATTCAACACACGCAGGAGCATTAGCCGGTTCTAAAATGAATTTACCAGTTATTCATATTGAAGCCGGTTTGCGATCGTTTAATAATGTAATGCCGGAAGAGAAAAATAGAATTGTTGCAGATGAGTTATCAAGCATGTTGTTTTGTCCAACCAATACTGCTGTCCAAAACTTAGAAAAAGAAGGATTCAAACATTCACCTAAACAACCTTTCACCAAAACACAAAAAGCCATTTACCATTGTGGAGATGTGATGTTTGATAACAGTCTGCATTTTGAAAAACTGGCAAATCAGAATTCAGATATATTAAAATGTAACAATCTGACAGAAGGTGAATTCATCCTGGCCACGGTGCACAGAGGATATAATACAGACAATGCAGATCGATTGAGCTCAATATTTAAATCATTCATTTCAATTTCAAATCAGCACAACATCAAGATTGTTATCCCCCTGCATCCTAGAACAGAAAAAGCACTAAATGGGAAGGAGCATAAAGATTTATTTGAGGAATTAACGGCAAATAAAAACGTGTTGTTATTGGAGCCAGTATCATTTTTAGATATGATCGCTTTAGAAAGCAACTGCAGAATGGTTATGACAGATTCGGGTGGTGTGCAAAAGGAATCATTCTTTTTTAGAAAACCTTGTGTAGTTCTGAGAACAGAAACCGAATGGGTTGAATTAATAGAGAATGGCAATAATGTTTTGGCAGTTCAAAGTGAAGACCGAATTGTAACTGCTTGCAATAGCTTATTAAGTAAAAACGATTTTACTTTCCCGTCATTTTATGGAGATGGAAAAGCTGCACATTTCATTTGTGAAAAATTAATTTCAAATATTGCTTCTTAATGTTACTGGTATACACTCCAAATATTACATCAAGAATTGAATATATAGTTAGCTATGTATTGGGAGAATTGGTTGGTGTCAAATATGTGTTAACTAGTGATTTAGACTTTTTTAAAAAACAAGAAGACGCAAAAATTTCATACGCTCCGAATAGTGAATCATCTAATCATATTTATTCGCACTCATTGTTATTTGAAACCGGAGTTAAACAGTTTGATGTACCAATAAACAAAGATGAGGAGTTGCCTAAGTTGTTTCCTTCAGAAGTAAATGCCTTTTTAAATTTTGATGTATTTGCTGCTTCTTTTTACATGATAAGCCGGTATGAAGAGTACTTGCCTTTTAAAGCAGATAAGCATGGAAGATTTACTTCAGATTTAAGCAAAGCAGGAAAGCATAATTTTCTGCATAAACCTGTAGTCAACCTTTGGGCAGCAGAATTGAAAAATAAACTGCAAGAAACGTTTTCGAGTTTAGAATTTAAAGAAAGAAAATTTCAGTTCATCAATACGTTTGACATAGATAATGCATATGCCTATTTAGGGAAAGGGTTTTTAAGAAATCATGGCGCATGGGTGCGTGCTAGTTGGACTAGAAAATTTTCAGAGAATATTGAACGGGTGGCAGTATGGAGAGGAAAAAGAAAAGATCCATATGATACTTACGATACCATCACTACAATAAATAAAAAGTATAATTTAAATTCGATAGTATTTTTTCTTTTAGGTAATTACTCATCTTTTGATAAGAACCTATCGCATAAAACAGAATTGCTACAGGAATTAATCAAGAGATTATCAAAAGAGATGAAAATTGGAATTCATCCATCATATAAATCAAACAGAAAACCAAAACAAATAGCCATTGAAAAGCAACGCTTAGAAAATATTTTGGGTGAGTCAATAACTTCCAGCAGGCAACACTATTTAAAACTGAGTTTTCCCTCAACATACAGGAATTTAATAATTAACGGTATAAAAGAAGATTATACCTTATGTTATGCAGATGATTGGGGTTTTAGGGCTGGGACATGTGTGCCATTTTACTTTTATGATTTGAGTGAAGAACTAATTACGCACTTAAAGTTATTTCCAACAACTATTATGGAAGCTACTTTTAGATACTACTTAGGATATAGATTTGAAAAAACCAGTACAGAAATTGAAAAGGCAATTGATGAAGTCTATAATGTAAATGGAACCTTTATTAGTTTATGGCATAATGAAAGTCTAAGTGAAAACTCAATTTGGAAAGGGTGGAGTAACATCTATTTCAAAATGATAGATTATGTAACCCAGAAAGCCTAATGGAATTGAAGATTAAATACACTAGTCACTCTGAAATAGATTTTGAGAAATGGAATGCATGTATTGCAAATAGTAAATCAAATTTGATATTCCCAACTTCGTATTTTTTAAAGGCCATTCATCCAAGGTGGGATGCTATTGTTATTAATAATTATGAATCGGTCTTCCCTGTTATTAGGGCAAAAAAGGCAGGTATCGATTATGCTTTTCAGCCTTACTTTACACAGCAGCTAGGTTTGTTTGGTGAGCATGAAGAAAATGCAGTAGCATTAGATTTGTGTTTGGATGAATTGCTCAAGCAAATCAAATATGTAGAGTGTAATCTTTCATTTCTGAATAATACAGAGAACTATAAATCTAAGTGTACTGATCAAATTTCAATTCAGCTCAACTTAAATAAGCCTTTTAATGAATTGCAAAATGCATATTCTAAAAACTTAACTCGAAATCTGAAAAAGGCAAACCAAAATAACTTGAAAGTTTCAGACTCAGTTAGAGCAGATAATGTCATAAAGTTATTTAAGGAGAATAAGGGTCGCGATTTAAAACACATTGATCAGGTTCACTATGAAAAACTGGAATTACTGCTTAACAATATGATGGAGGAGAACGTGATTGAGCTTCTCGGGGTAGAGGAGAAAGGTGATTTAATTGCTGCAGCATCCTTTTTAAAGTTTAATAATAGATTAACATTCTTTTTCTCCGGATTAAACAGCCGGGGTAGAGAATTATTTGCAATGCCATTTTTAATCAATCACTTTATTGAAAAGCATTGCAATTCTGAAAAAGTATTTGATTTTAATGGCTCCAATCAAGAAAGTTTAGCAAGGTTTTATAAAAGTTTTGGTGCTAAGGAATACGTATATTTACGTCTTCAATTAAATGCTTTACCTTGGCCTTTAAACCTGTTAAAGAAATAAACTACATCTAATAATGGTAAACGATTTAAGTAAGGGCAATTCTCTAATCAACCAGTTTGTTGCGGAGTTACGTGATGTGAACATTCAAAAAGACAGAATGCGTTTTAGAAGAAATTTAGAACGTATTGGTGAAATTGCATCAATAGAAATAAGCAAGAAATTAGACTGGGAAATGACTGAAGTAACAACACCTTTAGGAACTGCCAATGTTCCAATGTTAAAATCACAACCCGTGTTGGCTACTATTTTAAGAGCGGGTTTACCATTACATCAAGGCTTGCTAAATTACTTAGATGGTGCAGATAATGCGTTTGTTTCTGCGTACAGAAGGCATCACAAAGGTGGCAACTTTGATATACATATTGAATATCTTTCAAGTCCGCTTTTAAATGATAGAGTATTAATTTTATCAGACCCCATGTTGGCAACCGGGCAAAGTATGATATTGGCATATAAAGCAATCTTAGAAAAAGGCAGCCCATCGCATATACATGTAGTTGCCGCTGTTGCTAGTACACAAGGCATTGAGTATGTAAAGAGTCATTTGCCGGAAAACGCTACCATTTGGGTAGGCGCCATTGATGAAGAGCTAACTGTGCAATCTTATATAGTTCCCGGGCTTGGAGATGCGGGAGACCTTGCTTTTGGCGTTAAAGAATAGAGGAGTGTATGTACATTGGACGAAATTGTTAAAATACTTTTAGTTGTACTTCTAAGCAGTGTAAAATTTATTGCCGGTCCTCCCTTTGCCTATTACGATAATCAATATGACTTTTCATTTTTAGAAACCAATATTTACTGCATAACCGGTGGTATGCTGGGTGTGTTGTTATTCTCATTTTTTAGTGAGCAAATAGATAAGTTTTGGCACTGGCTCAAACCAAAGGTTTTAAAATTGATAGAAAGGTTTCTGAAAAAAGAAGTAAAGCCTGCTCCAAAGAAAGTGTTTACTAAAAGAAATAGAATGATCGTAACGGTTTGGATGAAATATGGAGCATTAGGCATTGCGTTTCTCACTCCTGTGCTACTGTCAATTCCAATTGGAACTATTATTGCAAATTATTTGGTAAAAGATAAAAAGACAATATATTGGTTTATGTTTATGGCCATTACTTTTTGGTCTGTTGTTATGACCGGAATGTTTGAGCTGTTTCATGTTGTAACAATCGAAGATTTACAAAAACAAATTTTAAAATAATGTATAAACACATATTTTTTGATTTAGACCATACACTTTGGGATCATGATAAGAACTCGCATGAAGCCTTAAGTGCGATTACAGATAATCATGGTGTAAATAATATTTGTAATACAGATTTTAAAACATTTCATCATAAGTATGTAGACATCAACTATTCATTGTGGACGGATTATCATCAAAAGAAAATAGAAAAAGAATTGTTGAGATGGAAACGGTTTGACATGACTTTAAATGCGTTTAAAGTAGACAATGAAAAATTGGCAAAGCAAATGGCGGATGATTACTTGGATATGTGTCCAAAAGGCCCGCATTTAATTGATGATGCCCACGAGGTGTTAGAATATCTTCAACCAAAATATAAATTGCACGTTGTTACTAATGGATTCAAGGAGGCGCAATACACAAAAATAAAGCATTCTGATTTGCACCAATATTTTACTGAAATATTTATTTCAGAAGAGGTAGGCTATTTAAAACCCAATCCAAAAATATTTGAAGTGGCAATGGATAAGATAGAAACAACTGTAGATGAGTGCCTAATGATTGGTGATAATTTAGATACAGATATAGCCGGAGCACAAAATGCCGGAATGGATTTTTACTTTTTTAATCCGGAGAATAAAGAATCAGAAATTAAAGAGAGTGCTCAGATAACAGAGCTTAAGCAACTTTTAGAATTGCTTTAGTCCGCAAGCATTACTTTAGACGGTTCCACTAAAGTGGCTGTGCACTTTCTGGTTTTAGAAAGGGAAGACATTTTAGTATCTTTTTGCTTTAGGCATTTTTTCTTCTCTGCTTTAGTGCATTTTTTAGATTTAGCACATTTCGCTTTTTCTTCCTTAGTGCATTCTTTCTTAGAATTTTTGCAACAATTTTCACCAATACCTTCTTTTAAACCGGCACAGCATTTGGTTTTTACTTTACTGGTAGATATGATTTCTTCACTGCTATTTTCTGCTTCGGTATTAGTACTGGTATTAACAGTAGTTTCAGTTGAAGCTTTTACTTTGCTGGTTTTGCCATTGCATTGTGCATTCACCGCAGTTGCAGATATTATCATAATAAGGCAGGCAAATAGGAACAAGTTCTTTTTCATGGTATTAATTAGATTTATATAACTTTATACGCAAATTCTATCCTAAGGTTTTGTGTATTGCCATTTTTGTATGAATATTCATTATTAGGGAGTTATAAGCACTAATGGACCCAATTGAAATAATTAAGATTGCTTTAAATTCGATTAAGAGCCAGTTATTAAGAACTGCTCTTACGGTGCTGATTATTGCCATTGGTATAACAGCTCTGGTTGCCATTTTAACCGCTACAAGTGGTATTGAGCAAAGCATCAGTAGCAATTTTAGCAGCATGGGTGCAAATACTCTTACTGTAAATAATAGAGGTTCGGGAATACGAATTGGGAACGGAGGGAAAAGACCCAAAAGACAAAGGCAGATTTCATTTCAAGAGGCTGTAGCATTTAAGAATAGTTTCGATTTTCCGGCAACAGTATCAGTAAGTACTAGGGCAACGGGAATAGCAACCGTTAAGTATGAAAAGGATAAAACAAATCCAAACATTTTAGTTGTGGGTGGGGATGAAAATTACATTTCCATAAGTGGATTTGAAATTGCAGAAGGAAGAAATTTTTCTGAAAAAGAGGCAATGTCTAATGCTAAAGTTGTGGTAATAGGGAATGAAGTAGTAAAAAAACTCTTTAAGAAAAAGAATGCACTCGGTAAAATCATAAGCATTGGTAATGTACGTTACACCATTATTGGCGTGTTAAAAGAAAAAGGATCTGCCATGGGATTTGGTGGAGATAAAATGTGCCTGCTTCCTATCTTTCATGTTAAAGAGAAATATAAATCTTCATGGACATCATATAGTATAAGTGTAATGGTGCATGATGTTGCTATTTTAGAAATGGCAGAGGGTGAAGTTACCGGTATGTTTAGAACAATACGTAAAGACCCAATTAAAGAACCACCATCTTTTTATATAACGAAGAGCGATAATCTGGCAAACATGGTAATTGACCAGTTGAAATATATAAAGTATGCCGCCACGTTAATTGGTGCCATAACTTTGCTGGGCGCGGCCATTGCCTTAATGAATATAATGCTCGTTTCTATAACCGAAAGAACAAGAGAAATAGGAATACGAAAATCATTGGGGGCAACCCGAATGGCCATTTTAAGGCAGATTTTATTTGAAGCAATTTTCATTTGCCAAATAGGAGGAGTAATGGGTGTTATTTTGGGCCTTTTGGTCGGTAATTTGATGGCTGCAGCCCTGGGAGGAGTCTTTGTGGTGCCATGGGCTTGGATGCTTGTAGGTCTGGTTCTTTGTTTCGGAGTTGGCTTATTATCAGGTATTTACCCGGCCATGAAAGCGGCTAAATTAGACCCAATTGAGGCTCTGAGATACGAATAAATTTATACCTCCTCACAGCTCAATTTTATTGGTATAAATCATTGGAATTTGTACTTTTGTCGTCCCTTACAAAAAAGGGTGTAAAACAATAAATTACATGCATACACAGTACGAATCAGTAGTAATATTAAATCCGGTTTTATCTCAGCAGCAAGTTGAAGAAACCATTGATAAATTTCGCCAACTTATTAAAGATGGTGGTTCTGATATGGTTTTTGAAGATAACTGGGGAATGAAGAAATTGGCATACCCAATTCAAAAAAAGAAAACAGGTTTTTACTACTTGTTTGAATTTACAGCACCTTCTGAACTAATTGCCAAATTAGAAACAGAATACAAGCGTGATGAAAGAATAATGCGTTGGTTAACTACTGCATTAGAAAAAGAAGCAATTAAATACAACGAGAAAAAAAGAAATAAAGCTAAACAAGTTGAGCCTGAAACAGAATCAGAACCAACTTCATAATTAATTTAAATGGCATCGAATAACGAAATAAGATATCTAACTCCCGTTGCAGTTGAAACAACAAAAAAGAAATACTGCAGATTTAAAAAAATAGGAATTAAATATATTGATTATAAAGACCCTGTGTTTTTATCAAAATTTGTGAATGAGCAAGGTAAATTATTACCTAGACGTGTTACGGGTACATCTCTTAAATTTCAAAGAAAAGTATCTCAAGCAGTAAAAAGAGCACGTTACCTATCATTAATGCCATACGTTACTGATTTATACAAATAATAATGGAAGTAATATTAAAACAAGACGTAGACCACTTAGGTTATACAGATGATTTAGTGAAAGTGAAGCCGGGCTATGCTCGCAATTTTCTTTTTCCTAATGGAATGGCAGTAGTTGCCAATGAAGTGAATAGAAAGATTCATGCCGAAACGGTAAAGCAAAGAGCATTTAAAGCTGGTCAAATTGTTGCTGAAGCTCAAAAAGTTGCTTCATCATTAGAAGATGTTATTCTTTCAGTACCTGCTAAAGTAGGTGAAAAAGGAAAATTATTTGGCTCGGTAACAACTCAGAACATTGCTGATATACTCAATAAAATGGGTTATAAAGTAGATAAAAAGCAAATCTCTTTACCAACGGAAAGTGTAAAAACACTTGGTGCTTATGTTGCAAGTTTGCAATTGCATCGTGAAGTTAAAGTTCCTGTTAACTTTGAAGTTGTAGAGGAAGGCTAGACTAAAAGCAAAAAACTAAATATTAAAATTAGCAGTGCATTCGTACTGCTTTTTTTTGAATCAATAAATAGTAAAAATTATGGCAAATACGGGAGATGTAAAAGTAGGTTCTATTTTAAGACACAATGGTGATTTAGTAAAGGTAACCGAATGGGTTCACCGTACACCGGGAAAAGGCCAGGCTAGTTACCAGGCTAAAATGAGAAATGTAATAAGCGGCAAAGTAGTCGAGTACAAATTTAGGTCTGGTGAAGATGTGGAGTTGGCCAGAATTGAATACCGTGAATTACAATTCATATATAAAGAAGGAGCCAATCTGGTTTGTATGGACCCTGAATCATATGAGCAAATACCTGTGCCCGAAGCTTTAATTGGCGATAATGCCGCATTTATAAAAGAAGAAATGATTGTTAAAATTGGTTTTGAAGATGATAATCCAATCATTGCTGAGCCACCAACATTTGTTGAATTAGAGATTACCTATACAGAGCCGGGCGTTAAAGGAGACACAGCTACAAACACTTTAAAACCCGCAACTGTAGAAACAGGAGCAGAAATAAGAGTTCCATTATTCATCAATCAAGGAGAGAAAATAAAGATTGATACCAGAACGGGTGAATATGTAGAGCGAGTAAAATAGACTGAAACACCAGTAAAACACAGCCATCTTTAATAGAGATGGCTTTTTTTATGCCTTTTTTGTTCAATTAGCCGTGTAAGAAATTGCTCATTTTTACCTTCATTGGTACTATTCATATAATTAAATTTAACCCAAACTAAAACAATGAAACTTGAACAGCCAGAATCTATTAAGGCATTAGCAAAATTGCTTGATGCCAAACTAATAGGAAATGAGAATTTGACGGTTACAGGAGTTAATGAAATTCACAAAGTGGAAGAGGGAGACATCACCTTTGTGGACCATCCCAAGTATTACAAAAAGGCACTTTATTCTAGCGCCAGCGCCATCATTATAAATTCTGAAAATGAGTCATATCCTGAAGGAAAATCCTTGTTGGTAATGGACAAGCCTTTTGACGCATACATTACTTTGGTAAAAAAATTTAAGAAAGAAACCTATACATTTAATCAGCAAGCGGCTAAATATAAGCATGGAAATAATTGCAGTATTTCCTTAAATGCATCAATAGGTGATGGAGTTGAAATGGGGGACAATTGTACCATTCACAATGGTGTAGTAATTTATAATAATTGCAAGTTAGGTAACAATGTTACTATACATGCAAATTCAGTAATTGGTGCAGATGCATTTTATTATAAAAAGAAAGAAAACAATTACGATAGGATGATATCATGTGGCAATGTAATGCTTGATGATGATGTAGAAATTGGAGCCTTATGCACAATTGATAGAGGTGTATCAGGTGATACTGTAATTGGTGCAGGAACAAAAATGGATAACATGGTGCATGTTGGACATGATACCGTAATTGGAAAAAATTGCTTGTTTGCTGCGCAAGTGGGTATTGCGGGTACTGTTACAATTGAAGATGATGTTATTCTTTGGGGTAAAGTAGGAGTGAATAAAGATCTAACCATAGGCAAAGGAGCAGTAGTGCTTGGTAACTCTGGTGTAGGTAAGGATTTGCCGGGAAACAAGTCATATTGGGGAAGCCCTGTAATTGAAGCTAGAGCAGCCTGGAAAGAGCTCGCATTGATAAGAAAACTACCTGAAATTGTTGAAAAATTAAACGAACAGCAAGACTAAAGCGACCAACAGCTATTACTTTTATAAAACTAGAAAATTAGAATGTCTGACGTTTCTCAATTATTAGATGACAAATTAAAACTCGATTTAAAAAATAAGGAGTTGCAGTTGCACTGGTTATTACAAATTACCAAAGCAATTAATTATAATTTGCCATCTGAGCATTTATTTGAAGTATGTGAAATGCTATTAAAAGACCACTTAAAAGTTGGTAAGGTGGTTATCTATGTGCATGAAGATAAATGGAATAAGTCTTTAGAGTATGGTACGCATTCAAAATTAGAGGATTTTAATCCAACCACGGATGAGGTAGATATGGATGCCATAAAATCAGGAAAAATTGTAAACCCGGAGTGGTTGAAGCAATTTGAAACAATTGTCCCGGTTTATCATAATAGCAAACCACTTGCTTATGCCTTTGTAGGTGACATACGGAGCGAAACTCAAGAGGATAAGAATGCACTTTTGCCTTTTATACATACTGTAATTAATATCATAGTTGTTGCAATTGAAAACAAGCGTTTAGGAAAAGAGTCTATTAAGCAGGCAGCTATGAATAAGGAGTTGGAGATGGCGGCAGAAATGCAAAGCATGCTTTTTCCAACCAGTTTAAAAGGTACCAATGCATTGGAAGTTTCTGCCAAATATATTCCCCATCAACAAGTTGGTGGTGATTACTATGATTATATTCCTTTAAACGACCATGAATGTATTGTAGTAATGGCAGACGTTTCTGGCAAAGGGATGGCTGCCGCATTGTTAATGTCAAACTTTCAAGCAAATCTCAGGGCAATTATTCAAAATGATATTCCGCTTAGTAACGCTGTTGTAGATTTGAATAAGGTTGTAAATCACACGGCAAAGGGAGATCGTTTCATTACGATGTTTCTGGCTAAAATTAATACTAAAGAAAATAAGATAGATTACGTGAATGCAGGCCATAACCCACCAATATTGCTGCTGGAAAACAACATACAGTTATTGCAAAATGGTACTACTGGCTTAGGAATGTTTGATGAACTTCCATTTTTGCAAGAGGGTAGTGCAGATTTTCATCCTGATTCTTTACTTACTTGTTATACTGATGGTATTACAGAATTAGAAAATGAAAGTGGTATTCAATTTGGTATGGATAGGTTGACTACAGCACTGCAATATCACAATCGCAGTAATACCTTAGAAGATGTGCATGATAAAATTAAAAGCGAACTAGATGCTTTTAGAAGTGGCGTTAATTTTAATGATGATGTTACTATATTAAGTGCTAAAAGTCTTAGGCAGTAAATTCTTCCTTGTTATTTTCTTTATAGTAAACTTGAAGTGCAACTAGCGCTGCAATAAATCCCCAATAGGTTACCGAAGCTTTGTCTGTATCTAAAAAGTTATTTAGAAATCCATGAACCCAGTAAGAAATAAGTCCTAACAATAAGCCAATAGCTAATAGTTTTGTGTTTCTGTTTCTGCACTTGGATATAAAAATGGAAGAATAATAACTTACCAATATTACAATGAGCAGGTAGGAAATGGAACCCAGCAAACCTTGTTCTGCTAGCGGTCCTAAAATTTCACTGTGTGCGTTTCCACCGTCACCAAAATTCGTACTTATAATCGTTTTTTCACTAGACACTTGAAAAGGAGCGTATAAAAATGCATAGGTTCCCGGTCCCCATCCAAACACTGGTCTTTCTTTAAACATTTTAAACGCACAGTTCCATCTGTTAAATCGCTCTACATTTGAGGCATCTGTTGTAATATTGGTAATGGATTGCAGTTGTGATGCCACGTTTGAAGTGGATTCTTCTCTGTTTTTTTCTAGCTCCATAGTCAATTCATTTTGGAATATTATCCCAAAGACTAGTAAAACAGAGAATATACTTGCCACTAATGAGAATTTAATTCTAAACAAAAACATTATTGCAACACAAAAAGACAGGGTTAATCCTACATAAGCTGCACGTGTAAATGATAAAATAATAGCTACTAATAGAATGATGCTTACAATAAGGTAATTGCGATTTTTAGCTGTGGCCTTAAACTTTCCAAATAAAAGAGCAATGGTTACCGGTAAATAGAATGCCAATGCCGCAGCATAAGCTGTGTGGTCATTGTAAAAAGGTGACATTACCCAATCTGCAGATTTATCGGTAAATCCATAATAGGCATGCCGAACCAATGCATAACCAACCACCATTAACAACGGAATAAGATAAAACCAGATGTACTTATATATATTCTTATGATTTTTAAAAATTTGTGATGCCATGTAAAAAAACACCATCACAAATGTAAATCTTGCTGCAGTGTGTTTAATAGAAACTACTCTCATTTCACTAAAAACTGATGAAATGGCCATCCATAGCAAATGAAATAGTATTGCAAGACTAATTGGATGAAAGAGCACTTTCTTATCAATACCGCCATCATAAGCCACCTTAAAGAGGTATACCAACATAACCCCAAACATTACCGGTTCTGCAGGTAGGCTTACACCAATTCCTAAAGCAGTTTTTGATAAATTAATTGATAGGGGTGTAATGAAAACGGTAAACCAGAAAAGATTGTCTAATCGGAATAATGCCAATGAAATGATAGTAAGGACCCAAGGTAAAATTAAAACATAGTAATTGTTATTTGCAACACCATATAAGCTCGCTGCTAAAAATGCAAACACTATGGCATACAACCAGGGTAAAACCCCATTACGTTTTAAACTCATTTCCATTTTGTAATGGTTTATAAGTTTGGTTTTATCTCCGACTTATATTTCTCAAAAAGGATAATCAATAGAATAGTTAGGAAGAAAACACTGCCAACTATAATTACCATCATTAAAGAACGAACCGGGTAAGCTTTTCTTTCTGCCGCAACTGGTTTGGTAATTAAATTGGTATAGGTAAGTTTTCTTTTTATTTCACGCTCTGCTTCTTCAAGCTCAACTTTTAAATCATTAAATGCTCCCCGTGTTCTGTATAAATGTTCACTTAGGCTAATAAAATCTCCGCCTTTTTCTTTTAAATTCTTTAAAACCAGTTCAATATTTCTGTTAGAAGAATGATACTTACCTTCTACAAGCGCTTTGTAGTAAACCTCTGTAAGAGATTTGGTTTGCTCTTCATAATCTAATATCCCGTATTTATTTCTCAGTTCGTTTAAGGACCGTTCCATTGAATCCATTTCATACTTCTTATAATTAACCTGCACCTTTATAATATCATAAACCTCTTGAACTTTTTCTTTTTGAAGTCTTCTTGCCAGCGCATGTACATAAGACATAATAGAATCAGAAACTTCTGCGGCAATTCTTGCGTCAGTGTCCCAAACAGTCATATTAATAGACTCAAATTCGGTTTTGCTAAACTTTATGTTTTCCTTAATTCGATTATACATTTCGGTTTTAGGAAATTCTTGCTCAATATCTATTTCGTAATGTTCAAATAAATTAAAGTCTTCAATGAGGTTGTCTCGAATATCTTCTGATTGAAGTAATTGCAACAGTTGTTCTGTTGGACTTTCATCAGAATAAGGACTTAAATTAGAAGGATAGAATATGGCTTCTGATTTAAATTTTGGTGTTATAAATACCGGTAAAGTAAATACGTATGATGCCACTGCCGCTACCAACATAATTATGATGATAGGTTTCTTCCATTTTAGTAAAAGTTTTATGATGCCAATTAGGTCTAATTGGAAATTTTGCTCCTGGTTATTGCTCATGATTTGTAGTTAAAAGGTCGACAAATTTATGAAATTTGAATGGATAGATTGATAGTGGTTTAGGCCCTAACTATGAATAAGTTAGGATTATTGTGTAGGGAAGGGTGTTTTTCAAAATTATGTTGGGGCTTGGAATATTCATGCCTTTTTGTCAACCTTAATGACAGTTTTTTTGATATTCTCCACTTTTCATTATTACGCTAAAAGTTTGGAATTGCAAATTTTCAATTTTACATTACAGTAAATAAACACCCCTTAAATGTTATTAAACTGTTTTAAACGTGGACGTATTGAAGTTGGTTGTGATGAAGCCGGCAGAGGTTCATTAGCAGGTCCGGTTTACGCAGCAGCAGTTATACTGCCAAAATCATTTAACCATCCTTTACTAGACGATTCTAAAAAGCTTACCGAACAAGCACGTGAATTATTACGTCCTGTTATTGAGCGTAAAGCTTTAGATTGGGCAGTGGCATTTGTAGATAACAATGAAATTGATGAGATGAATATTTTGAATGCATCCATCGAGGCAATGCATCGTGCATTAGACAAATTAAATATTTGCCCTGACGCGCTCTTGATAGACGGAAATAAATTTAAACCATACAAAGACATAATGCACCATACCATAGTAAATGGTGATGCAACGTATAAATCTATTGCAGCCGCATCCATATTGGCTAAAACACATCGTGATGAATACATGCGAAAATTGCATGACGAATTTCCTCAGTATGGTTGGGATAAAAACAAGGCATATCCAACGCCAAAACACAGACAGGCTATAAGAAAATACGGTATAACCGTGTATCACCGCAAATCATATCATTTGGTGAAATCTCACGAAGTGCTCGAGTTTTAGAATCAGGCAATTCTGTGTAT
Source organism: Bacteroidia bacterium (assembly GCA_013001815.1). Taxonomy (GTDB): domain Bacteria; phylum Bacteroidota; class Bacteroidia; order AKYH767-A; family OLB10; genus JABDLV01. The sequence goes on along the minus strand of JABDLV010000116.1, from coordinate 3,085 downwards.
AATTTTCTCGTTTATATCTAAAGAATACCCTCCCAAAAAGTAATTTTAGTACAAATTTGTTTTATGCATCTGTTAAGACGTAGGATAGCATTCCTCATTGTATTGTCAGTAATCTTTGCTGGAGTATATTTTTATTATCAGTCTTCATTTGATAAGAATGACAAAAGTGCAAACTACATCCCAAATAAGGCTGCGTTTGTTCTTAAAGTTCCGTTAAAACATTTTGGTTTTACCAGTTTATTCAGTGATGCATCATACTGGAATCAGCTTACGAATATTCCTAGTTTAAATAGAGTATCGAGCCAGCTATTAGAATTTGAATCGGTGCTGCTAGAGAATAGAACAATAAAGAAACTGATATCTAATTCAAATATATATGTGTCTGCTTTTGCAACCAAGTCAGATGATTTTGATTTGTTGTATGTAGTAAAAGTTAATAAAGAGCACAACCCTGACACTTTGCAAAACACCATTAGCAAACTGCTAGGTGATGCAGGTGGAGCAGATAAAAGAAATTTTAATGGAGAAACAATTACAGAGTATAAGTTAGAAGGTCAGCGAGAGTTTTCATATACGGTATTAGATAATTATTTTATCGGAAGTTTTACTTCATTTTTGGTTGACGATGCTATAGCGCAAAGCCAGGAAGGTGTGAGCCTGGGGCTTCAAGGTGAGTTAAATAAAGGCATCAATATTTCGAATAAGGTTGAGCTGATGTGCATATATAAGAACGCACCTTCCTTTTTAAAAATATTTTCAGATAAAAGAGCGGGAGAGTCTGGTATTGATGTGCTGGAGTTTTACAGTGAATTGTCAAACTTTAAGCTAACTATTGATTCTAACTCAATTTCAGGAAATAGTAATAGAGAATTGTATTCTCAAGTAAGTTTTGTAAAGCACTATGAGGGTCAAACCTCTTCAAAAATTGATTTGTTTAGTTTGCTTCCATCCAGCACTTCTGCTGTAAAACATATAAGTATTAGCAACATTAGTAATTGGATTGAAGAATTGAAACATGATAGAAGTAAGATGATAAGCGGCTATTCTATTGATGAATATTTACAAGGCCTAAATAATAAATACAATACAGATCTTGTTGCTTCACTCACTTCTTGGTGTTCCGGTAACTATGCTCAAGTTATTCTTGATCCGCCAAACTCCAATTACAAAGATTTTGTATTTGCTTTTTTTGAAGCCGATGAAATGGGCAAAGCAAAAGAAGAGTTATCTGTGCTTGCCAAGACCACTTCAATAAAAGAAAATATTGTTAGTGAAATTTATAATGATGCTGAAATCGTTTCAATAGATGTAAAAGGAGTACTTCCACTTATATATGGAAATGTTTTTAATAAGGTTCAAACGCTGACTTACACAAGCTTTAACAACTATATAATTTTTGGAAACACATCAGAATCATTAAAGCTCTTATTGGATGAATTAAATTCGAAAGAACTGCTGATTGATGGTTTTAGCCAAGATGAATTGGCGTTTATTGAAAATAAGCAGTGTAACTATTTATTGTATTCTAACCCCGCAAATTCAGAATACATTATTGATGCGCATTTTAACGAAAAATGGTTTGCTAATTATAATGAATCAAAAGAGGAGTTGTCAGCAATAAGTTCATTCTTTTATTCATATGATTATAATGATGCTCGACCAAATTCATCATTTCTAATTTCATTTAATAAGAAAAGAGCTAGTAGCGTAAAGCTTGCGTGGAAAAAAGAATTTGAGAATAACTTGAGCACAAGACCTTTCCTCTTAAAAAATGCAACCTCCAAAGTGTACAAAATTTTAATTCAGGATGAAGAGAATAATCTGTATTGCATAGATGAAGAGGGTGAAATATTATGGCAGAAGAAAATAGCAGCCAAAATTCTAAATCATATTGAAGCGGTTGATATGCGTGCAAATGGGCAAACTCAGTATTTATTCAACACCAAGAGAAATGTTTATTTAATTGATGATAAAGGAGCAAATGTGTTAAACTATCCTATTCAATTACCTTATGAGTCAAGCATGCCCATTGTGTTTTTGAATAATAAAAATACAAAAGACTTAACCTACTATGTGTATTGCAAAAACAAACAAATTTATGCTTACAATATGAATGGTAGACCAATGGTTAATTGGAAACACAGAGGCGAGGAGATTGAACTAGCCAGAAATATGCAAACGGTATCAACAAACTTGGAAACGCAATTAGTAATGAGTTATTCAAACGGGATTGTAGAATTCTGTAAACCGAATGGCGAAGTTGTTACGGAATATATTTACAATGAAGGTATGTCTCCTAATAATACTTTTTATCGAGAAGAGTTGGGTGAAGGGTTTTGGGTAAGTACAGATAAAATAGGAAATGTAGTTATGCTGAGTGCAAAAGGCGATGTAGATATCATTCCTAATCCAACTATGTCTGCAGAGCATTCCTTTTATTATTCTGACATAGATAATGATCTAAATAAGGACTTAATATATTTAGATGAAGGCGAATTGAATGCTTATGACCAAGACCTTATTATGGTTATGTACAAAAGGCTTTCTAAAGATTTGGCTCCATTTATTTCGGTCAATGAATTAACACCCTACGAAATGTCTATAGGAGTAGTATCCAATGCTGCAAACGAAATTCACCTGTTTAATTCAGATGGAATAAATTATAAAGGATTTCCTGTTAATGGCAATTCCAGCTTTTCTGTAGTTGATTTAAAAAATACAGGCTACTTAAATCTAATCAGTTCTTCAGATAAAAATCTATTAATTAATTATAGAATTAAGTAAGACTAGATTCTTTTTGGTTTGCGTAATAAAATACTTTGACCTTCTTTCAGTTCAGCATCAGGAGCTAATTTATTATAAGATCTTAGTTTCTTTAGCTTAACACCATATAGTTGAGAAATATCATATAATGTTTCATCTTCTCTAACAAAGTGCTGCCCTTTTTTAGATGAACCGCGTTTTGGTTTTATATAAATTACAGAATTAGGATATACCGGAGTATATTTTTCTGCATCATTGTATTTTAATACTTGCCAAAGCATCATGTCATTTCTTGTTGCAATGCTTAACCATGTGTCACCCG
>JABDLV010000112.1 GCA_013001815.1 Bacteroidia bacterium | reverse complement strand
TTTTGCTGTTATCATTCCTTCAGCACCATATCCTACAGAAAGATTTAACCATTCCGGGATTTTAGTTTCTTCGAATCCAAATGACTTAATATTTGCCGAAAGCCAAATTGTTTGACCGTTATAATCTTTTATTAGTTTTTCAACCTGAGACTGACCAAGTAATGATGGCCTGTACTTAGGATATTTTGTATTGTGAAATGAATATTTAAATGTCATCCTTTGTTCTTCCCATAGCAATTCTTGACCAAGAAATAAGCCGGTACCAGCCGTGTTTGACAATACATCACCAACAGAAAAGCCCCACTCACTGCTAAATCCATCAAAAACTTCAATACTAGTTTGAAATAATGTAGATACTCCAGCACCATACCAGGCAGCTTTCCTGTCTGGTAATCCTGTCCAAATAAAAACTCTTTGCCCCCACTTACTTAACTGATAAGATGTTCCAACATGACCAATTTTATCCATCTGCAACCATTCACTATTATCATTAAACGAATGAAACGTGGTAGTTTCAAAATCTTTGTACCACAACTCATAAAAACCTGCCATAGATGCAACGTAGACTACACTTCCACCAATTAGCACTTTATTTAATCTTTTATTGGTAGTAGCAGAGTCGGATTCCGTAGGGTTTACTTGTGCCGATGAATTAAAAGTCTGAAAACAAAAAAGCACCACAATTATTACTAATCGGGTGCTAAAAATTTTGCTTAGAAATGGCATCCTTATGCGAATTAAGAAAGCATGGCTTCTTTACCAGCTTCTAATATTTTAAAAGCTCCTTCTGTAGTAGAAGACTCAGCATAAGTTCTTAATACGGGTTCAGTACCTGATGGTCTAATCATTAACCATTCATCATTATCAAAAAAGTATTTATACCCATCTAAGTCATCAATTCTTTTTATTTCATAAGAACCAAATTTTGTAAAGGCATTGTTTTTACAATCTTCTACAATTTTGTTCTTTACACTCTCTTCTAATCTTAAGTCAGAACGTTCAAACGCAAATTCACCAACTACTTCATAAACTTCTTTAATTAAGTCTTCTAATGTTTTACCGGACTTGGCCATAAATTCCCATAATACCAAACCTACCCAAATACCATCTCTTTCAGGTATGTGACCCGTCATAGCAATACCACCAGATTCTTCACCGCCAACCAATACGTCCTCGGCAACCATGATTTCACAAATGTATTTGAACCCGATTTTTACCGTTTGCTGTTCTAATCCGTAGGCATCGCACATTTTTTTAACTCTTGGTGTTGTAGAAAAAGCAGTACATACCTTTCCACTCATTCCTTTGTACTTGTGCAAATAGTGTATTAGCAATAGAATGCAGTGATGTGAATCCACAAAGTTTCCTTTGGAGTCATACAATCCCAATCTATCTGCATCTCCATCCGTTGCCAATCCACATGCTATATCTCCTCTGCTTTTAATTAATTCTGAGAATTCAATCAAATTACGGTGTATGGGCTCAGGTGCTTGGCCCATAAATGAAGGATTATCCTCGCAGTGCAATAAGACCGTATCAGGCAACAATCTTCTTATCACATTTTGCCCTGCTCCGTACATTGCATCATAAGCAAATGTTAAACCTGATTTTTTAATTGCTTCTAAATCAAAATTCTTTTCAATTTCATCACAATACATAGTTTCTAAATCTACATACTCAATTAAGCCATCTTTCTCAAATTTGTCTAAGCTTAAAGCATCAATATTTGTTTCAGGTGTTGGTTTAATCATTGCTTCTATTTCAGCAACATGTGCAGGAAACAATGGACCACCAAACTGCCCTTTCAATTTAAACCCGTGGTATTCCGGTGGATTATGACTAGCTGTTAAATCAATTCCTAATTCAGCCCCATATTTATTAGCTGCCATTGAAATCATTGGTGTTGAGACAAAACCCTTTGCTAAAAACACCTTAATTCCTTTGTTGCATAATACTTTAGTTACCGTTTCTGCAAATAGTTTTCCCTGAAAACGACAATCATGTCCAACTACAACTTTTGGTTTTTCAATTTTATTTAATAACCACCCTGCAGAAGCTTCAGAAACCCTAATAACATTATCAACTGTAAATTCTTTGGCAATGATTGCTCTCCAACCATCTGTTCCAAACTTAATTGGTATCATAAATTCTTAATTTTTAAATGGAAAATTCAAATTTAAGGCAAAATTTGAACATATGTGATTATAATTTTTACTTAATAATATTTGACGTATTCGGTAATCTTATTCCAATTATAGGTATTTAATGCTTTAAAAAAGGTATACGAGTCTCTACGTGGAATTGCTTGATAATTAATCATAGTAATATAAAAATTATACTTCTTTGATTTTAAAAACCCGGTTAATGTTTGATCATTTAAGATAAGCTCTAGTTTTTCTATATCTGATACGGGCATTAAATTTAAAGCACTGTCATTTACAAAAATTTTCATTGAACGAGGTTGATGCCGAATATCAGAACCATTCTTAGTCCAAAGTTCAGTCATCTCAACCTGAGTAACTTTTAAATCTCTTACCTGGAAGTGACTTAAAATTCTATCTCCACCTAAATTAAAAAACACTTCTTTGTTTTCGTTTAAATAATCTTGTATGGTAGTCAATAATAATCTTGAGTTCTTGGCATTATTATCGTTTAAAGAACTCTCCCCCCTTACTATATAGGTAACTAATTTATCGGGAATATTAATATTCTCATTTCCTACGTTAAACTTCTTTCCCTTGACAAATTCAAGTTTTAATTTTTCAGACTCTACCAAATTATTCACCACTCTATCTTTGTACTGAATAATATCATAGTTATATAATTTCCTTTGTATGGCATAAGCAAAAGTGGTACTGTAACGAGCGTTGGAATTTCCTTGAATTTTTGTTCTTAAAAAAACTTCCTCCACATCATCATAATCTACATATCCATATGATACTTTTTTACCATTGGCATCCTTATTATAAAAGAAAAAGCCATCGCACTTGGAAGACAAGCCTTTTTTGGATTTATTCCAGTATTCATAAACCCAAACAAATTTTTGATCTACAAATTTAGAACCGGTGTTTTTTTCAAGTGTTTTTAAAGTAACCCCAGATATTTGAATAGATTTTGCATGTGAATCCCACAACTTAGCCCTACCATGTACAACTTCATTATAAACCACTTTAGTAAGCTGCTCAACAAAATTCCAACCTATTGTGTCGTTCTGATATTCTTTATCTAAACGCAACAAAACAGGTACCTCAGCAGCAAATAAATTTGAACTGACAATAAAAAAGATAAAGGCAAAAATCTTTAGTACTCTTCTCATTAAAGGGGGCAACATTTCAAAAGTCTAAGATATAAATTTTAAGACCTTATGTTTCGCTTATCTAATTCTCTTTGGAATTTTTTAGCGTTATTAATATGCTGTGAATAAGTTTTGGCAAAATTATGATAACCTGAAAAGTCTTCTTTTGCACAAAAGAATAAAAAATCATGTTTATCGTAATCTAAAACTGCGTTTATGGAAGAAATTGATGGAGAACAAATTGGACCAGGTGGTAAACCAACGTGCTTGTAGGTATTGTAAGGAGAATCGACAAGCTTATGCTTGTTTAAAACTCTTCGTATCTCAAAATCATTTAAAGCGAATATAAGAGTAGGGTCTGCTTGCAAACGCATGCCTTTGTTTAATCTGTTCATATACACTCCGGCCACCGTTGCTTTTTCGTCACTTTTACTAGTTTCCTTTTCTACTATTGAGGCCATCGTACTAACCTGTAGTTTATTTAATCCAATGGATTTAGCTTTTTCTAGTTTTTCTTCTGTCCAAAATGCATCACATTCCTTTTTCATTCTACTAAAAAAATCTTCGGCACTTGTATTCCAATTAAACTGGTAGGTATTTGGAACAAACATAGAAAGCATGGTTTCAGAATTATATCCCAACTCATTAATGTATTCGTTGTCGTTTAAAAGAGTTAAAAATGCAAGCGAATCTGGTTCTAAATAGGTAGATGCAAGGGCCGCTATCTGTTCTTTTGACCTTATCGGTTTTAAAATCAAATTAACTGGTAATTGAATACCCAACCTTAGCAAACTAACCAGTTCCCTATTATTCATGCCATGCTTCAATTCATATTTTCCCGGCTTCAACAACTGCGGTAATTTCATTTTTTCTGCAGTCCATTTAAATGATGAAACATTTTTTAAATAACCACTTTTGTCCAAATCACCTAGCAATGCATTATAGTCTGTTTCTGAATTAACATAAATGTGTGCTGTATTTGTATCAAGGTTCACATTGGGTGCATAAGCCTTATTATATAACCAATAAGCCGCACCTGCTGCTATACAGAACAACACCAATAAAGAAACTATTAGATTTTTTAAAGAAAGAAATTTCATTTGCCCCTACAATGATTTAATCTGGTTATAAAGCTCCAGTGCTTTCTCATTTTCATTATTAACTTGTAACAAACGGTCTAATGTTTTTCTGGCAAGTGAATAATTTTTTTGACCTATATACAATCCTGCTAAATTTAACCAAGCAGGTTCATAATCGGGATCTAATCTTAATGCTGAGGAATAATACTCTAACGCTTTTTGCTGATCATTATTTCTTCTCAGATATAAATAACCTAAGTTAGACTTAGCCGGTACATAACGATTGTGCTCTATAACTAATTGCCTGAAAACTTTAAATGATGATTCTAAATCACCGTTTTCCATTAAAGATGCACCATATTTATTTTGAAAATCGGGAACAAAAGGAGCCAACTCTGCAGAACGCTTGAAATATGCTAATGCTTCTTCGCCCTCACCAATACCTTGCAATGCTTCGCCAATTCTATAACTCGTCCATGCATGCTTGTTATCATAAGACTGTTCTGTTAAAAAATCTAGTGGTGTTTTTACCAAGGATAAATATTGTTGAATTTGTTGATAGTCATTTTTAAGAAATGAAATCTGAACCAACTCATGAAAATTATCCTTAATGTTCTTTTTACTTTTCGAAGGGATATAATTCAAAGCAGAGTCTAATAAACTAACATCAAAACCAAATTTTTCTGTATAGTTAATAAAGGCTTTTCCAATGGCCGCATCATCCACTTTTGGGTTGTTAATGCATGCAATGCCTACAAACTCTTTAATGCTTTCTTCTGTTGATTCAGGTATTACTTTTCTAATGAAATGGTCTGTAACGGTTACGTGTGGTATATCTGTTGCATCAGATTTTGGCATATGGCATGAAACACAATTGGAGTTGTTCTCTGCCAACACATTTGCATCTTCGGTACAAATGCTTTGTGTCTTTGCTCCGTGGCATCCATTACAACTTGCATTAAATTTATCCGGTCCGGTTTCTGTTACGCTTACATGAGGATTATGACAAGTTACACAGGTCAGTGCATTTTTGTAGGGCCTTAGTTCATTGGCATTATTTGTTTCTGCATCTTTTACAGTGCTTAGATAACATGCACTCATTTTTAATCGTTCTGCATGCGATGCCATGATATGCTCATTCTCGCTACCTTCATACACCGGCATAAATACATCCATTACTTCTGACAGATGCATACCCGGTTTAAAGTCTAAAAACGATTTGCCTTCTTTTAGAATAGCATTTCCTTGTATATGGCAACGCTGGCAAACATCAAACTGTAAATCTATTGGAAGCTTAGAGGGGTTTACAATGGAGTAATCAATCTCTTTTGAAACATCTACCAACTTACCTGCTTTCATATTCTCAACATGCAGCTCGCCAGGACCATGGCAACGTTCACAATCTATACCCTTACCAATTTCCGTGTATTTATTTTCAGAACCCAAAATAAATTCCGGCAAAGAGTTATGACATGACATACATTCTAATCCAATTTTTCTGCTGAACCGAGTATTGTTTCCATCTTCAAACCCTGGCGGTAAATCCCACTTTGCATCTTGCGTATAAAAAGTCATTGGTGCCTGATGCAAATAACCATTATGATTATAAATGTGAGAATTTGTGTGCTGGCCAGACCCTACAATGAAATCAACCGTTTCAGTTCGCTTGTGAATGGTATCAAAACCATATACTCGATACTCATTAATTTGCAGTTCATCTCCATTCCAAAGAGCTTTGTAATAAAAATTCTCGTCTTTGTCATACAACCATTGGTGCATGTTATCTATGGCGGCACTTTTAGTTATACTGGCGCTGTCCCAACTTTGGCCCATGCCTGTTTGAATGTAGGTATCGTAAATGGACTTATGGCATTCAATGCAAGTATTCATGCCAACGTACTCTACCGTATCTGACAAGCTTGCATAGGCAGGCTCAAATTCTTCATCGTTTCTGCAATTAATATTCAAAGCAAAAACAAAAGCAACAATTACAGTTAAAAATATGTAAGTAAATTTGTTTCTCAAGGTAATGTTAGTCAGCGCTTATCCTCTGCAAAATATACACATTTTCCCATTTCTTCCCGTCTAGTATCCAATCATTTAATTCACCCGAAATGTTAAAACCTGCTTTCTTAAAAAGGTTGATGCTTTTAGTGTTAGTTTTTTGCACATGACAGTACAATTGGTGCATGTTTAAATGCTTGGTAACGTATTGAATAAATAGATTCAAAGCTTCAGTACCAAAACCCTTGCCCCGCCATTCGTTTTTCCCAATTAGTATACCCAATCCGGCCCGTAAATGTTGCGGGTCAAATTCAAAAAGATCAATAAAACCAATGGTTTCAACTGTTTCATTTAACGTTATGACCAGCCGCATTTGCTTAGTTGTGTAAATATCTTGTTTTGATGTGTTTATGAATTCCTCTAAGACAAATTCAGAATATGGAGCTTTTGTGCCACTAACCAGCCATACCGAGCTATCATTTTCCCATTTGTAAAGCAACTCTAAATCTGCCGGTTCTAAAGCTCGAAGTGAAACTAAATTTCCGTTAAGCATAACTTGAGTCTACTTTATTGTTTGCAAGATTGAAAGTTCCGGAAAATACTTTTTGAACTGCACCTTCTAAAAAAATATTGTTGAATGCATCTCCTTCTTTTTCAAAATAAACCTTTAAATCCCCACCCTTACTTTTAACCGACACAAGGCCACTTGTTGTAATTAAATTTTTTGATGCAGCTGCAATAACACTTGCAGTTACTCCTGTTCCACAAGAAAGTGTTTCATCTTCTACACCTCTCTCATAAGTTCTAATGCTAAGTTGATTATTACTCACAGTAACAAAATCAACATTGGTTCCTTCACTTTTAAATTTCTCATTGTAACGCACAGCCCGGCCACTTTCAATTACATCTACTTCATCCACATCATCAACAAAACAGACAAAGTGTGGTGAACCGGTATCTAAAAAAACATGTTGTGCCACCTCAATGTCATTTACATTTTGCATGCTTACTTTCACTTGAAAATCATTTTCTGTTAGTTCTTCTAATATTTCTCCGGAATGCAATCCATCATAAGCCTGAAAACTGCATTTGTTTTCTATAATTCCAAGATGGTTTGCAAACGCAATAATGCATCTGCTTCCATTGCCGCACATAGATCCTAAATTTCCATCCGCATTAAAATAAATCATTTTAAAATCTGAATCAGCATCATTTTCTAACAGTATTAATCCATCTGCACCTACACCAAACTTCCTATCACATAATTTTGCAACTAGCTTTACGTTTTCTTTATCAAAATGCTGCAAGCGATTGTCTATAATGACAAAATCGTTTCCGGTGGCTTGGTATTTATAAAAAACAACTTTCAACTTTTTAATATATTAAACTAATTACGAATTTAAGTATCCAACAAATAGCAATAATCGCATGAAAAATGATGTTAAAATTATCTTAATCTAAAACAAACTCTTTTCTCAAAACGTTGCTATACTTAATTTAGCTATGCCAAATTTACATTATTAAAACACTTTCAAAACGGCATTGCTGGTCATTTTGTAATTATTTATCAAATGGCATTTTATTTGAATCATAATAACCGAACAAACTAATAAAACTATGAAAAGCATAAAAATTCTATCTCTTGCATTTTTAATTGCCATAATTGGTGGCATAACCGGTGTAATTGTAACACATACTTTAACTTCTGAAAAGCAGGTGGCAGAGCAGCAAGAAACGATAACACCAAGCATCAATTTTGCAAATTACGCTCCTACCCCTTCCGGTTCAATTGATTTCATTGAAGCCGCTAATAGCACGGTAAATGGCGTAGTTCACGTTAAAGTTGTTTCTGTTAGCAGCAGTGATAATATGCGCTCAATGGATCCCTTTAGAGATTTTTTTAGATACTACGATAGAGGACCTAGAAAGAGTCAATCATCAGGATCTGGCGTAATAATTAAAGAAGATGGATACATTGTAACAAACAACCATGTAATTAAAGGAGCAACAGAAATTGAAGTAACTTTAAATGATAACCGCACATATTCTGCAGAGGTTGTTGGAACAGACCCATCAACCGACTTGGCCGTTATTAAAATTGATGAAAAAAAACTGCCTACCATTCCATATGCAAACTCTGATGAAGTTGTGGTTGGACAATGGGTGCTAGCTGTTGGAAATCCTTTTAATTTAACCAGCACGGTAACCGCAGGAATTATAAGTGCAAAAGCTAGAAATATTAATATTCTGCCGAATCAACAATATGCCATAGAAAGTTTTATTCAGACAGATGCTGCGGTTAATCCCGGCAACAGTGGTGGTGCATTGGTAAATACAAGAGGTGAATTGGTTGGTATTAATACTGCCATAGCCTCAAGCACGGGTTCATATGCCGGTTATTCGTTTGCCATACCCGTTAATTTGGTAAACAAATCTGTTGAAGATTTGATTGAATACGGACAAGTTCAAAGAGGGTTTATTGGTGTAAATATTAGAACAATGGACGCGAACCTTGCAGAAGAATTGGATATAAAAAATATGCAAGGTGTATATGTTGCAGGCTTATCTGAAGGAGGTGCTGCTGCAGACGCAGGAATTAAAGAAGGAGACATTATTACAAAAATTGAAGGCAAGCAAGTGAACACTGCACCTGAACTGCAAGAGCAAGTGGGTAACTTTAGACCGGGTAACAAAATTACCGTGTCTCTTCTAAGAGATAACAGAGTAAGAAATTTTGAAGTTAAACTAAGAAACAAGAATGGTAACCTTAGTTTAATCAAAGCAAAAGATATTAGCACGGTTTTAGGTGCCCACCTAGAAGATGCCAGCAGAGAGGAAAAGGAGCGATTAGGAATTAATAATGGAGTTAAAATAGAAGAACTAACCAGTGGAAAATTAAAAGAAGCAGGAATTAAACAAGGCTTTATAATTACCAGTATTGATAAGCAAAAAGTAGGCAATGCAAATGAAGTGCAAGCCATGCTTCAGAATAAAGAAGGCGGGGTATTAATTGAGGGATATTACCCTAATGGAATGAAAGGTTATTACGGTTTCGGATTGTAAGTAAATATTGCAGTCGTCATACACTTTTGTGCCGTTAAAATGAGTTATATATAAAGTAAAGTAATTGAAAGGCATTATTTTACTTTAATTAAACACTTGTATATAATTGTACTACAATGCTTTCTATAAAACCAAATTACATTCTTCGCTTACTTGAATCACAGGGGAATATTTGCTACTTTTGTAGGATATGTGTTTGGGGCGATCGCATACATTCAATCTATTATAAATCAAGCCTTTAAATTAATTTAGTCTGTATGAGGCAACTAAAAATTACTAAATCTATTACCAATCGGGAGAGTCAATCTCTTGAAAAGTACTTGCAGGAAATTGGACGTGAGGATTTAATCACGGCCGAAATGGAAGTTGAGTTGGCTAGAAAAATCAAGAAGGGTGATCAAACCGCACTTGACAAACTCACCA
>JABDLV010000110.1 GCA_013001815.1 Bacteroidia bacterium | reverse complement strand
GTTTCTAAAATAACTTTTAAATGTGCATTGCCACATGCATCTTTTATTGCTGCAATTTCATCAAACACATAGGTATATTCTCCACGCAAAAACTCACCTCTTGATATAACCATATCAATTTCATCTGCTCCTTCACTTACGGCAAATTTTGTTTCTTTAATTTTTACATCCATGGTAGACATGCCTGTTGGAAATGCCGTTGCAACCGCAGCAACATTTAACTTGGTTCCCTTTAAACATTCCTTTGCCAATGCAACAAAATTCGGGTACACACAAACAGCAGCTACAGATGAAACATCAGGATATTCAACACTGGGACGAATAGCCTTTGCACAAAGCTGTTTCACCTTTCCGGGTGTGTCTTTTGCATCCAGGGTGGTCAAGTCCATCATGCTCATCACCATATTCAGACCATCAAGCTTAGATTCTTTTTTTATACTACGCTTGTTTAGCCTGGAAACTCTTTCCTTAATGTTAATTACATCAACAGGCGGTGCGTGCTTTACAATATTATTAATATCTAAATCTGCTACCATTTATATTATTTATGTTGAATGCTAAAATTACAAAAACAAACGCATTAATGCACTTTTTCAATTTTCCTACTCCAGTTCTTAGAAATAATGCCTTGTTGGGGAGCAAATAATAATGCAATAAAAAATAAAATCCCTAGCACCGTTGTCATTGAACCCGCTATAGAACCATTGGACAACACTGCTAAATAATATCCCAAAATAGAACCAACTACTCCAATAAATACAGAAATAAATAACATGGGTAATAATCGATTACTTAACATATACGCAGTTGCTGCAGGTACTACTAAAAATGCTACCACTAAAATGGCGCCAACACTTTCAAATGATACTACAGTAGTTAATGACACTGCAGCCATTAAAAAGTAATGCCAAAATGCCGTAGAAATGCCAATGGAAGCAGCATACACAGGATCAAATGTAGTTACTGACAAACCCTTAAAGCCCATTAAAACAGAAAATAGCACAATTAAAAAAGTTGGGAGTAGTATGTAAATGCTATAAGGTATTCCATTGAACTGCTCAAATGAAACAAATGCTATTTCACCGTATAACACACAATCTTGATCTAAATCAACCCTTCCGGCAAAAGCACTTAGCAAGATGACTCCAATTGCAAATAAAAATGTAAAGGAAACACCAATAGATGCATCACTTTGCATTTTTGCTTTTTTGGTAAGCAATTCAATTAGTACGGTAGTTAAAATACCAATAACCACTGCACCAATTAACATAGGAATGGATGCACGGCTGCCTGAAATTAAATAGGCGAGTACAATACCAGGTAAAACCGCATGAGAAATTGCATCACCGACCATGGATATTTTTCGTAGGATTAGAAAGCATCCCAATATTGAAGCAGTTCCTGCCACCAAGCCTCCGGTTAATATTATCCAAAATCCATCTGTCATATTAATTACTCTTTGTATAGGGTATTTCTACATTATGTGGATCCATGATTGGTTTGCCCAAAATATCTAGTAGTTTTTGTTCAATCTCCGGTGTTATTATGTGTTCAATCGCCTCTGCATCATCATGCACATGATCTGGTTCTATGCGTAAGTACTTTGAAAGGTACAGCTCCCAAAGTCTGTGTAAACGGGTAATTCGTTGTCCGTCTTTTAATCCTGCCTCACTTAATTTATAGCCCTTTCCGTCTACTATCAACATATTTTTTGCAACCAATGCTTTTATTCCACCTTGCAGTTCCGGCAATGGAATGGACCTGCGCAACATCATTTCGTCAAATGTTCTAACACTAAAAAACTGATTGTCTGCTTCACCTAAATGATAAAACAATTTTAAAATGTTTTCATGCAAAATTTTTCTTTTCATCTTCCGCTTTTTTATCCAAGTACTTAGCCAACCTTTTTTTGGCGCAAACGCAATTGATATAAGCGTTAATAGTGTAGCAGCTACAACTATCCATGGCCCTGTTGGCATTTTAGGAAGTAAAAGACTTGCCCA
>JABDLV010000089.1 GCA_013001815.1 Bacteroidia bacterium | reverse complement strand
ATGCAATGATTCCGATTGGTAGAGGACAGCGTGAGTTAATTATTGGTGACAGACAAACCGGTAAAACTGCTGTTGCGATTGATACCATTATAAACCAAAGAGAATTTAACGAAAAAGGGGAGCCTGTTTTCTGTATATATGTTGCGGTTGGACAAAAAGGTAGTACAGTTGCAAACATTGTAAAAACATTAGAGCAAAACGGTGCAATGCCTTATACAGTAGTAGTTTCAGCAACTGCAGCTGATCCTTCTCCAATGCAATTCTTTGCCCCAATGGCAGGTGCTGCAGTTGGTGAGTACTTTAGAGATACTGGTCGTCCGGCACTTATTATTTATGATGATTTATCTAAACAAGCAGTTGCATATAGAGAAGTATCATTATTATTAAGAAGGCCTCCGGGACGTGAAGCATATCCTGGTGATGTATTTTACTTGCACTCAAGATTATTAGAACGTGCTGCAAAAATTATCGACTCAGATAAAATTGCTGCAGAAATGAATGACTTACCGGAAGCTTTAAAAGATAAAGTTAAAGGTGGAGGTTCCTTAACTGCATTACCAATTATTGAAACACAGGCAGGTGACGTATCCGCTTATATTCCTACTAACGTAATTTCGATTACAGATGGGCAGATATTCTTAGAAGCTAACCTATTTAACTCAGGTGTTCGTCCGGCAATTAACGTTGGTATCTCTGTAAGTCGTGTTGGTGGTAACGCTCAAATTAAGTCTATGAAAAAGGTTGCAGGTACTTTGAAACTTGACCAAGCGCAGTATCGTGAGCTAGAAGCCTTCTCTAAGTTTGGCTCTGACTTAGATGCGGCTACAATGGCTGTATTAGATAAAGGTGCACGTAACGTGGAAATATTAAAACAAGGACAGTACGCTCCTGTTAGTGTAGACAAACAAGTTGCTATTATTTACTGTGGTAGTAAAGGTTTATTAAGAGATGTACCGGTAAATAAAATTAAAGAGTTTGAAACTATTTTCTTAACTCAACTAGAATCACAACACAAAGATGTTTTAGATTCATTAGGTGCTGGTAAATTAACGGATGAGGTAACGAAGAAGTTAGAAGACCTTGCATTAGATTTAGCAAAACGATTTAAAGTAACTGAATAGTTTTATAACAGGTAATGGCGAATTTAAAAGAAGTACGTAATAGAATAACCTCTGTAATTTCTACACAACAAATTACAAAGGCCATGAAAATGGTTAGTGCCGCTAAGCTTAGAAGAGCACAAGATGCTATTATTCGTATGCGTCCTTATTCGCAAAAACTGCAAGAAATACTTCAAAACCTTGCCTCTAGTTTAGATTCTTCAGACACTGGTGCATATTCAAAAGTTCGTCCATTAAATAATGTATTGTTTGTAGCTATTAATTCTAACCGTGGATTGTGTGGAGCATCAAACACGAATGTGATTAGAAAAATAAACACATTGCTTGCAGCAGATGAGTACAGTGCTTTAAATAAAGAAGGTAAAGTGCACATAATGGCTATTGGAAAAAAGGCAAGCGATTTTTTCGGTAAACGTAAAAAGCTATACACTTTTGTTGGTGAGCACAACAGCATTTATGATGACCTTACTTTCAATAATACATCTATTATTTCTGAAGGCATCATGCAAGATTTTATTTCGGAGAAATACGATCGTGTAGTTTTGTTTTATAATCAATTCAAAAATGCAGCAGTTCAAAATATTCAGGCTGAACAAATGCTGCCAATTGAGCCTCCTGCTGCATCCGAAGAGACAGAACAAAAACATATGGCCGATTATATTTTTGAGCCATCAAAACAAGAAATCTTACTTGATTTAGTTCCTAAAACAATTAAAATTCAATTGTTTAAAGCCATTTTAGATTCTCATGCCAGTGAACATGGTGCACGTATGACTGCAATGAGCAAGGCAACTGATAATGCCAATGATTTATTAAAAGATCTTCGTCTTACTTACAACAAAGCGAGGCAAGCTGCTATTACAGGTGAAATACTTGAAATTGTTGCAGGTGCTGAAGCCCTTGAAGAGTAGGCTGTTAACAACAAATCTTATTCCTTACTCGCATTGCTATTTTTCGCTTATTTTAGTGTGAAAATTTCTGGTATTGCTACAATTTGTAAAAAATAAGTACTCCTATATTTTAGTCCTCGCAGTTGCGCTTTTTATAATAGGCTTATTGGTTGAAAAACAAAGTACCAACTCTGCTTCTTATGGAGCTAACATTGCAAAGAGAACACAAAGCATCATTTATGCTGAAGATAAAAACGTAAAACAATTTGTTTCTGTTCTTGAACAAGAGCTTGGCGATAAAAACAAAAGTGTCCACTTACCGCTCTTGTTAGAAAAGTTAAGTAAGCGCGCTCCTAACTATTTTTCTTTTTTTGTAAGCTCGAAGGATTCTCTTCTTTATTGGTCAAACAGTCAAATACCTTATTCCCGTACGTTAAAAGATAATGCAAAACAAAAATTCATTTTTCATAAAAATGGGTGGTACATAAATTATAGCAAGCAAATTGGCGATTATGAATTAAACGGGCTTTATTTAATTAAGAATGCGTATCCATTTGAAAATAAATACTTGGTAAATGAATTCAATCCCAGACTCAAAATTCCACAAAACTTTAGTTTAGTTAGAACAGAAAAGGGCTATTCAGAAAATTATTCCATAAAAGATGCTGACGACCAAACATTGTTTACTGTATCTGCATCTGACAATCAAAACACAGGCTTATTAGAAACAAGCAGGGTTTGCTTTTTATTCTCTGTGTTTTTTCTTTTCATTTACCTAATTTTTATAATTAAATATTTTAGAAATACTACATGGTGGCAAACTGGCATAGTTATTCTATTTATCAGTGCCATAAGGTTTGCATCAATATATTTTAAATTTCCTTCAGCGATATATAGTTCTCAAAACTTTAGCCCGGAACACTATGCTACCTCCTTTTTACTAAACTCACTAGGGGACCTGTTAATTAATTCACTTTTGCTCACATTGTTCATACTTATACTTTATCAGGTATGGAGATATACCAGGGTAACGGTAAAGGCGAGAAGTGTTAAACCATGGCTAAGTGTTACGGTAGTGATTATGTTAATTATTACCAGTCTGTACGTAGCATTATCTCATTATTTAATTGCTCGCTTAGTTCTAGATTCAAATATCTCATTTGATTGGGGCAACATTTTTGAATTGGACAGCTATAGCATGATTGGCTTTCTGGTTATTTCTTTTTTACTCCTAGGTATTTATTTATTGTCTGATGATGCCATTCGATTAATAAGAAAAACTGAATTCAAAAAGAGAAAAATTCTATTGCTATATGCAATTTCAATTGTATTGTTTTTATTCACTTGGTATGCGCTTCAAAATACACAAGTTTTTAAAGAATACAGCCTTGCCCCATTTGTATTAACTCATACTATGCTCTGGTTTATCTTTCTAACCAGAAAAGTTACGCTTCACCGAATGTCGTTTACCAGAACATTATCTGTGCTACTAATTTGTGCACTGTTCACGTCTTATATTTTAAACAAGTACATAGAAATAAAAGAAAGGGATACAAGAAGTAGTTTTGCCAACAGCTTGTCTCATGAACAAGATTTAATAGCGGAGTTTTTGTTTGTTGATGAGTTACAAAAAGTAAAGGTCGATAAATTCGTTTCCGCATATTTTGATTCATACAATAAAAAACTTCAAAATCCGGCAACAGTAGAAAGTGCTGTTTCAAAAAGATTGCTTCAGCTATATTTTACCGGACATTGGAATACATATGATTTGGTGATTCACAGCTATGATAAAGTAGATCAAGAAATTAGAAGTCCTGGCAACAAACAGGTAAAATTTACAGAGTTCACAGCAATGGTTAGTGATTCTGTTCCATTGGCATCCGATCAAAATTTTTATTTTATAAATAACAAAGCTTTAAGGTTATCCTATTTGGGTTTTATTACAATAAATAATGGTGACAGCACAAAGGCGGGTACCATTGTTATTGAATTTAAATCAAAATATTTTAAAAGCAGTCCCGGGTTTCCAGATTTGTTATTAACTAAAAACATACCAAGAGACCCGCTCAATACAAAATACTCATATGCGAAATATGAAAACAATGCAATACAGTTTAGAACCGGAGAGTATCCATATTTATTTAGTTCTGATCAGTACGAGTTAAAACATGGCCTCAAACAAAATCAACAGTTATTTAAAAATGAAAACAAATATTCTCATTTATACTATAAGCCCTTAAACTCATCATTAATTATAGTGAGTAAGCCACTTGCTAATATTTTTGACTTAATTACCCCTTTTTCCTATTTGTTTACCTACTTCTGTATTTTATTCTTTATAGCCTATTTTATTGTCATTGTAATAAGGTCAAGATTTAAGGTTGATTTAAATTTAAAAAACAGAATACAAATTTCTATTATGGCAATTGTTGTCTTATCTATTGCTGTTCTGGGTGGAGGTACCGTGTATTACATTTTTAAATCATATTCCGATAATCAAAATGTACGAGTTGCGGAACAGGTTTCGAACCTGTCTCAAATTGTTGAAGCAGAAATAAGAGAGAAAAACGCATCAGTAGAAGATAACGCTGCTTCTATTCAGAATGCATTAGCAGGATTAGTCAATGTGAACGAAACTGACTTTAATTTCTTTGATAGAAGTGGCAAACTGCTTTTTAGCACCCAACCCAACATCTTTGAAAAGAATATTTTATCCGGTCTAATGAATGCGCGCGCATACAATGAGCTTGAATATAGATCTGGTTCCCGCTTCATGCAATTTGAAAAAGCAGGGTCGCTACAATTCATGTCTGCCTATGAACCAATTAAAGGATTAAACGAAAAAGTTATTGGTTATATAAACCACCCGTACTTTGCAAGAGAGGATGAATTAAAAAGAGAAATATCTACTTTCTTGGTTGCCCTAATTAATATTTATGTTCTGCTGTTTTCAATTGCTGTACTTGTAACATTCTTTGTTGCAAACAGAATAACAGAACCTCTTAGGTTAATTCAAAGAAAACTTGGTTTAATAAGATTAGGAAGAAAGAATGAGCTTATTACATGGAACAAAGATGACGAAATAGGATTACTTGTAAATGAGTACAACAGAATGGTACAAGAACTTGCAGTTAGTGCCGATATGTTGGCAAAAAGTGAAAGAGAAACAGCGTGGCGTGAAATGGCAAAGCAAGTGGCGCATGAAATTAAAAATCCACTGACACCAATGAAGTTGTCCCTTCAACATTTACAACGAGCTTATCATGACAAAAGAGATGATATGGATGAAACCATTCAGAAAATTAGCAGAACAATCATTGAACAAATTGATACGCTTTCAAACATAGCTAATGAGTTTTCTAATTTTGCACAAATGCCAAGAGCGCAAAATATGACCTTAGATTTAAATGAGATTCTTAAAAATACTGTTCAATTATATGATGAGGCAGAGGGTGTTGATATAAAATATGATTCTAACGAATTAGAAATTATAACAGTGAATGCTGATAAAGACCACATGAATCGTGTATTTAGTAATTTAATTAAAAACGCCATACAAGCAATTCCTGATGAAAGGTCTGGTGTGATTACTGTGGAAGCAAACCTTAATGGTAACAACAGATACCGAATTAAAATAAAGGACAATGGTATGGGTATACCTGATGATAAAAAAGACAGTATTTTTAGGCCGAATTTTACAACCAAAACTGGTGGTACCGGCCTAGGCTTAGCTATGTCTAAAAATATTATTGAAGGAAGCGGTGGTAAAATCTGGTTCGAAACAGAAGTTAACAAGGGAACGACTTTCTTTGTTGAATTACCAAAAATTAGTTAACAACATTATAGAATGAACAGACCAGTTAGAGTTTTAATTGCAAAAGTTGGCTTAGACGGACATGACAGAGGAGCAAAAGTAATTGCATCCTTTTTAAGAGATGCGGGTATGGAGGTTGTTTATACAGGTCTTAGACAAACCCCTGAAATGGTTATAGATGCAGCGCTACAAGAGGATGTAGATGCAATCGGTGTAAGCATTTTGTCCGGTGCGCATATGACTGTATTTCCAAGGCTATTAAATCTGATGAAAGAAAAAGAACTTTCAGATGTGTTGTTAACGGGTGGTGGAATAATTCCAACTAACGACATGAACAAACTTAGAGAAATGGGAGTTGGTGAATTATTTGCTCCCGGAACAGATACTAAAGAAATTGTAGAATACATTATAAATTGGGTTAAGAAAAACCGAAGAAAAAAATAAATATGAATTACGAACACATATTAACTGAACTTGAAAACAGTACACTAATCATTACAATAAATCGCGAGAGCAAATTAAATGCGCTGACCTACCAAACTATACAAGAAGTTGGCAGTGCAGTCAAAGAAGCCAATGAAACAAACAGTGCTCGATGCATTATAATAACAGGCGCAGGCTCTAAGGCGTTTGTTGCGGGAGCAGACATATCTGAATTTGCATCGTTTTCGGTTCCCGAAGGAGAAAAACTAGCCCGAGAAGGTCAGGTTGTATTTGATTATATAGAAAACAGTGACATCCCTGTAATTGCTGCCGTTAATGGATTTGCCCTTGGTGGCGGATGTGAATTAGCCATGGCCTGCCACATGCGTGTTGCTTCAGATAATGCAAAATTTGGACAGCCGGAAGTTAAACTAGGGTTAATTCCCGGATACGGTGGCACTCAGCGCTTACCTCAATTAATTGGAAAAAATAAAGCCATTGAACTGTTAATTACAGCCGACATGCTAGATGCGAATGAAGCATTGAAGTGGGGATTGGTAAACCATGTGGTTTCGTCCGATGAACTAATGGTAACTTGCAAAGGCATGGCAAACAAAATAGCAAAACAAGCACCTCTTGCCGTAAGTGCATGTATTAAAACCGTAAATAGTTTCTACAATAAAAATGAAGATGGCTTCGAAGAAGAAAAGAAAATGTTTGGAGAAAGTTTCGGAACAAATGATTTTAAAGAAGGTTCTCAAGCGTTCTTAAACAAAAGAAAACCCGAATTCACAGGTGCATAACTTTAATGGAAAAGCAAGTCGAAATTATTGTTGAAGGAAAAGTGCAGGGTGTTTACTTTAGAAAATCTACCAAAGAAATTGCTCAGTTGCTTGATATCACAGGCTTTGTAAAGAATGAATCCAACGGCAATGTGCTTATTCAAGCCAGTGGAACAGCTACACAAATAGACCAATTTATTACCTGGTGCAAGACCGGACCACCCGCAGCAGGTGTAACAAATGTAACTACACAAGACAAAGAACTTGAAGCTTTCAATTCTTTCGAAATTCAAAAATAAAATTTGAATCCAATAAAAAAATTAGCATCTCAAACTGCAGTGTATGGACTGAGTACCATACTTGGCAGAATGTTCAATTACCTTCTTGTACCAATTTACACCAGAATATTTGTACCTGAAGTTTATGGTGTAGTAACTGAGTTCTATGCATACATCGCATTTTTTATTGTTATTTACACCTATGGAATGGAAACCGCTTTTTTTCGGTTTATTTCAAAAGAAAACAAAAAGGGTGTTTATGGAACCTCTATTGTTTCTGTATTCTCCACTACGCTATTACTAAGTGCCCTTCTTTGCATTTTTTCACAACCCATTGCCTCCATACTTCAATACCCTAATCACTCGGAATATGTCATATACTTCGCGTTAATAGTAGCTTTAGACGCTTTAAGTGCTTTGCC
>JABDLV010000031.1 GCA_013001815.1 Bacteroidia bacterium | reverse complement strand
CAATAAAAGACCAGAGTAAAGTAACCGTAGTATATAGCGGCTTGGATTTAAGCCGGTTTTCAGCTTCGAAAAACAAAGGAATATTACACACTGAATACAACTTAAAAAATCACATTAAAATAGTTGCCAATGTATCAGCCATTGCTCCACATAAAGATTATAAAACTTTTGTGCTAGCAGCTAAGCAATTTTTAAAAGACAATAAAGATGTTAAATTTTTTATAATTGGTGATGGACCCAGCAAAACTCAAATTGAAAAATTCATTAGTGAGAATAATATGAATGAGCATATTATATTAACGGGGTTTAGAACTGACATTGCAGACATACTTCCTGAAATTGATGTGTTTTTAATTACATCAAAAACCGAAGGTTTGGGCACTACTGTATTGGATGCTATAGCAAATAAAATACCTGTAGTAGCAACAGCTGCAGGTGGAATACCTGAAATGATACGTGATGAAGAAACCGGTTTGATTTGTGATACAGGCGATTACAAAATACTATCGAAAAATGTACAACGTATGATTTCTGATAAGAGGCTACAAAATAAGGTTATTGAAAATGCATATCAATTGGTAAACAAAGAGTTCACAAAAGAAATCACCGCGAATAAAACATTAGAAATTTATAAAGCCATTCTTTCAATCTAAAATGATTAAATTCATTCTTCTTACAAATTTTTAATACATGTGCCTACCGTAACTTTAATTCTTATAATACTTTTTTTCTTTGTTCGCTGTATTTATTTTGGTTGGTGTATTTATTCCCAAAGTAAATTTTTCATCTAGCATAGAAGTAAATAAACCCATTGGTGAATGCTGGAATGTATTTATGGATGACTCCAAATTGAGTGAATGGTTACCGGGGTTTAAAAGTACGGAGCATCTTAGTGGTGAAAATAATGCGGTTGGAAGCACGTATAATATGATTTTTGAGGAGAAAGGAAAGACTTTCGAAATGATGGAAACCCTTACTACAGTAGAGACAAACAAGCAGTTTTCATTTAATTTAGATCATAAAGTTATGTCAAGCAGCAATGATGTTTTTTTTGAAAGCAATGGAAATAATACAATCATTAAAGGTGCAACCAGTACCAAGGGTAAAGGATTAATTATGCGAGCGATGTTTCCTTTTTTAAAAAAATCAATGCAAAAGAACAATCAATTGGCATATGCTAATTTGAAAAAACTTATTGAGGCATCTTAGACTTATCTAAATAATGGTAGGGCACTGAAAAATTTACTATTTCTGTTGTGTAATAATTCCTTAGTTTCTTTTTTGACTGGGCCTTCTCATCCAACAGTAATACAAAACAAAACCCCTCATACCTGAGGGTTGTATTCGCAAATAGTTCATCCTTATACAGAGTTATTCTAACTGCCAGCCTACCAAATAGCATCTTAAAAAGCGGTACAAAAACATTAAATAGCCTTTTAATTAATCCCCCAAAACCCTTACCCGGTGGCAACTTCTGTGCATCAACTATAACAAAAAACGGCTTCATTAATTTGCTCAACATTTTTCTGTGACTTATACTCTTGCATTTATTTAATGCAAAATCAAATGAGTTTTTATGAATGCTATGAATATGTGCATGAGGTATTTTTTCTTTAATATTTTTCTCTACCACATCCTTGGGTTCATGAGGTACTGTTATAACTACCGCCTTTTTTGCAACCCGAATCAGTTCATTCGTTGCAGATTCTAAATCCTCCACATGTTCTAATGTTTCACTGCAAACCACTACGTCAAAAGAATTATCTTCAAACGGCAATTGATGAATATCAATTGTCTGTGACTCAATATTGAATATTTCTTTTGATCTTTTGCACGCCTCTTCAGACAAATCACAACTCATTACATTATCAATCTTAAAAAGCTTCTTGATCAAAGCAGCCTTGTATCCCTCTGCACCGCCAACATCCAATAATGAATCAAAAGACAAATGGCTGAGCGCTTTCACTATCTGATTTGTAATGGCATATCTTTTCAAATTTCCCGACTCGCTGAATCCCTTTCTAAATCCATAAATAGGTTGATGTGCAATATAAATTCCTTCCTCACTAACCAACCTAAAACGTTCATCAAGCCAATTTTTTGTAGAAGATGTGTATTCAGAACTGTTCATTTAAATAATATAATTAAATAACAAACCTATGTAATTAGCATCAATAATTAGTTAATTAGATCCATGCAAATTTTTAAAGCGGCACTCATTTTACCGGTTTGTTTTTTATTGAGTCATTATTCTTTCTGTCAAAACTTTAAACAGAACATAAAGGGTAAAATAATAAATAGTGTTAATGAACAAGCTGTTGAAGGTGCCAACATTACCTTACTAAATACGTCTCCGCAACTTGGTACTAGTTCCGATAAAAATGGAAATTTCGTAATCGAAAATGTACCGGTTGGAAGATATACTATTTTGGTTCAACATGTAGCTTTTAGCAACAAGCAATTATCTAATATACTTGTAATAAGTGCGAAAGAAAATTATCTAATTATTCCTTTAAGTCCTCAATCTCAACTAATTAAAGCAGTTGATATTTCAGATAATATAGAACCTATACAAACTATCAATACACTCATTTTTAGTGCTGAAGAAGTAAATAGATATGCTGCCACATTTAA
>JABDLV010000015.1 GCA_013001815.1 Bacteroidia bacterium | reverse complement strand
CTACTAATTGTCCATTGTTGCTATTACCACAACTAGCCAACATAAGTGCAGAAAGAGAAATTACGATCAGTCTTTTCATTATCTCCGCTTTTTGGTTTAATTTAATTGTCAAATTAACGTCAAAAATAAACGCTTAATTTATTATTTTATTTTCAAACTTTAAGTTTAATCGTTGATTTTAACACTCAAAACCTTCTAAAATAGAGGATTTCAGCACTAAATTCCGATTTTATCTATAGAAACCTTACGTTTCTATTCATAAATGTACTGCGGGTTTTCACAATATTTAAGCAGTATCCAAGCATTACTTCATGAGTACCGCTACTATATGTTTTTAAGTCGGAGGTTGTTATATCATATGAATAACCCAACTTCAGCTTTTCAGTTAAATGTAAACCAGCCATCGCAATAATTGCGTCTTCTAGTCTATATGATCCGCCAACCCAAAATCTGTCATTAATGAGCAAGTTCATATTTAAATCAACTTGGGTTGAAGTTTCATCTAACTTTATATGTGTAGAAGGGGTTAATGTTAATTGCGTTGTTAATGGAAAACTGTAACCAGCCATTCCATACATATGTCTAACTAAATTAGTGCTCGTTTTATTTTGATCATCAAATTCAATTTCTGCTTCGTTTAAATGCAGTGCAGAAGCACCCAAGTAAAATTTATCAGAATTTAAATATATACCGGCACCTAAATCAAACACTCCATTGCTTACACTACCTGCAGGAATAGTTGGGTCTCCCACTTGACCTGGTTCCCAATTTCCATCAATGGATTTTTGGTAGTAACCACCATCAGCTCCAATAGCTAACTTACTGTTACCTATGTCAAACCTTAATGCGTAGGCTAGTTTAGCATTCAATGTGTTTTCAAAACCAATTTCATCTAACATAACAGTTAACCCTAAACCACCATGTAAAAATTCAACTGGCGCATCTATGCTTATTAATCCTGTTTGTGGTGCTCCCTCAAAATCCAACCACTGATTTCTATAAATTGCAGTGGCGCAAATAGCACCGTTAGAACCTGCAAAAGCGGGATTCGGGTACAGTTTATTGAACATGTTCTGACTGAACTGAGGATCTTGTTGAGCCACTGATACAAAGGCCATTAATACAAGGGCAAATGCGGCTATACTTTTTTTCATAGTCTTAGATTTTCTCCTATTAAGTATGTTTAAAATAAATACGAATCCCAAAAAGCGAAGGGTAAAGAAAAAAAATTTATCCATAAAAACCAATCTTTTTAAATCATTGATTTTCAATGCTATACAAATTAAATTTCTAAGTTTCCCTTTTTTGGATTCCTAGTCAAAATCTTATACGCAGATTTTGTTCTATAGTTCCCGTTTTAGCTGGATAATTTCTTAAAAGCTTGCCACCATCTATCCGGCATTTCATTGTTGCAAGCGGTCTCGTAGTCTGTATATGAGCAAGGCACAATGTGATGCCTGCTTAGTTTAATTTTGCTCTCATCTACAGGCACTTCCATCCACCATCGTTCACTTTTCTTGCTTTTGATGAAAACAATTTCATGGTCTTCTTTGGCTAAAGGCACCCGATATTTGATGAAACTGTTTTTACTTCCAAATGGAGATTCTTTTTTTCTGTTTACAATGCCATCAATAAAGTACCACAGCATTTGTGCAATTAAATGAGCCGTTTGCCCATTAACATCAATCATCGGATTGTATTCATGAATACCTAAAGCAGAAATTTTATCACTTAAACCTGCATAGCGCATTATTTGGCAAGCTTCTACTCCAGTAAATCCATTTGGAGATGCGTTCGCATTTCCCGGTGCATCACTTTGTTGGATGGCAGAAATATCAAAAGACATCAAGTCTGCGTTTCTAACAATCGGCTCAACTTCTTTTAAATTTCCTTTTAACTCTCCAAGTCGGTATGCGTCAAAATACATTTTGTTCATTAACTCAATTGCACTGCTACCAACAAAGTAGGTTTGGTAACCAACATTGCTAAAGTTGAACAAGTAATTGGGTTGTTGTAAAATTATTTTCCCCAAAAAGCTGTTTGCATGCAAGGGTTCTTCCGGTTCACCCAGGTCAAATCTAGAATCAACGCTAACTAGGTTTATGATTTGCTTAAGGTTCTCAAACGCCTTATACTGGCCAAACGTAACATCCTGACTGCCTCCAATTACAATTGGAATAATATTGTCTTTAATCAATGAAGTGCACACATCTGCTAGTGCAAAATAGGTGTCATCGGTTGTGTTGCCACTTATTAAATTTCCTAAATCAGCTAATTGAACCGGAACATTAAATTCCTTTAACTCATAAAAATAATCTCTGATATTATCCGCTGCTGATTTTACTCCATCGTTATTTAATGATGCGCGGTGCTCTTCTACACCTATGATTGCAACTTTTATATTTTGTAGTGAAGGAAATTTATCTTCATCTGTATAGATGTTTGTAAAATGAAGTAAAGAGTCTGAGCGATTGGAAAAAAGTTTGTTGTGTGAATTTATTGTTACTGGTTTGAAATAATCTTTATTGAGCATAGAGTTGGTTTAACTTGATTTTGGTTTGGTTTTTTTTGTGGTAGTTTTTTTAGCTGCGCTCTTTTTAGTTGTAGTTTTTTTAGCGGTAATTTTCTTCTTTGTTGTCTTCTT
Source organism: Bacteroidia bacterium (assembly GCA_013001815.1). Taxonomy (GTDB): domain Bacteria; phylum Bacteroidota; class Bacteroidia; order AKYH767-A; family OLB10; genus JABDLV01. The sequence goes on along the minus strand of JABDLV010000015.1, from coordinate 38,585 downwards.
AGCAGTGGTTTTCTTTTTAGCGGTTGTTGCTGTTTTTTTCTTTGCAGCAGCTCTTCTGGAAGGTACATAATTTTTCTCCATCTCTACTACTTGTTCATAACTAAGAGACTTTGGGTCAGTATCTTTCGGAATTCGAATGTTCTTTTTACCAAAAGAAATATACGGTCCCCATCTACCATTTAAGATTTTTACTTCTTCATTTTCATCAAACTCTTTTATTAGTTTTTCTCTATCCGCTTTTCTCTTAGCTTCAATTATTTCAATTGCTCTATCAAAAGATATTTCGGTTGGGTCTTCACCTTTAGGCACAGAAAAGAATGCATCCTTATGTCTAACATAGGGTCCAAACCTTCCCATTGCTACTGTTACATCTTGTTCTTCATACTTCCCTAGGTTTCTGGGTAGTTTAAATAACTCCAATGCTTCTTCGAGCGTTAGTGTTTCTATGTTCTGTCCTGGCTTTAATCTTGCATACTGTGGTTTTTCCTCTTCATCATCTCCGGTTAATTGAGCCACCGGACCAAAACGTGCTATTCTAACAGATACTCTTTTGCCAGATTTAGGATGGATACCCAGCTGTCTTTCTCCACTGGCGCGTTCTCCATGCTCTTCTGTTTTTTTAACAACTTCTGAAAAAGGAGTATAGAATTCTTCAATCATTGCATGCCACTCTAAATCTCCTTGTGCAATTTCATCAAATTCCTTTTCCACATTAGCAGTAAAATCATATTGCATAATGTTCTTAAAGTTGTCTATTAAAAAATCATTAACCACACGACCTATATCTGCCGGAAACATTTTATTTCTTTCCGCACCGGTTATTTCAGTATTTGTTTTTGTTTCAACCTTATCATTCTTAAGACTGATAACTTGATAATTTCTTTCGCGACCTTCTCTTTCTTCTTTTAAAACATATCCTCTTTTTTGAACTGTTGAAATGGTAGGTGCATAGGTAGAGGGTCTCCCAATTCCAAGTTCTTCTAATTTTTTAACCAAACTTGCCTCGGTGTATCTTGCAGGTGGTCTACTAAATCGCTCTGTTGCCAATAGTTCATCTAAACCAACTCCTTGTCCTTCTTTTAATGGTGGAAGCAATCCAGACTGTTTTTCGGTTTCTTCATCATCTGTAGATTCTAAATACACTTTTAAGAATCCATCAAATGTTATAATCTCACCTGTAGCAGTAAATATGCTTTCGTTTTTATCGTTTTGAACATGAACTATGGTTCTTTCAAGTTCAGCATCTGTCATCTGAGAGGCCAACGTTCTCTTATAAATTAAATCATAAAGCCTTTTTTGAGATGAATCCCCATCAATGGAATCCTCCTTCATATCAGTTGGTCTTATAGCTTCATGCGCTTCTTGAGCAGAAGAGTTTTTTGTCTTATACCGTTTTCGGTTGCTGTATTTGTCGCCAAATGCACTTTTTATTTGCTTCTCTGCACTTTCCAAAGCGGTATCGGATAAGTTTACAGAGTCAGTTCTCATGTATGTTATTTTGCCGGCCTCATATAATTTTTGCGCAACTACCATTGTTTGTGCAACAGAGTATCCTAGCTTTCTACTCGCTTCTTGCTGCAATGTTGAAGTAGTAAAAGGTGCAGCTGGAGATTTCTTGCTTGGTTTTTTTTCTAAATTTTTGATACTGAATTTTGCACCGACACATGATATTACAAATTCATTTGCATCCTGCTCTGAGTTGTATTTTTTACTCAGTTCAGCTTTCATTGTACTAACTTTTCCTTTGTCATCAGTAACCAAAAACATTGCAGTTACTCTAAAAAATGACTTTACATCAAAGGCTTCAATTTCTCTTTCTCTTTCTACAATTAATCTAACTGCAACTGATTGAACCCTACCGGCACTAAGCTCAGGCTTGATTTTCTTCCAAAGAAGTGGAGATAAATTAAAACCAACTAAGCGGTCTAAAATTCTTCTCGCTTGTTGAGCATTAACCAAGTTCATATCAATAGAACGAGAGTTTTCTATAGAATCTAAAATTGCTTTTTTCGTTATCTCATGAAAAACAATTCGCTTAGTTTTTTTGTTTTCTAACTCCAGTGCTTCAGACAAGTGCCAAGCAATTGCTTCTCCCTCGCGGTCCTCATCCGTTGCTAACCAAACTGTTTTAGCATTTTTGCAAAGTTTCTTAAGTTCTTTTACAACAGATTCCTTGTCCTTGCTAATTTCATATCGAGGTGTAAATGCATTCTCAATGTCTACTGCATCCTTTTTTCTTGGCAAATCTCTTATGTGTCCGTAACTAGACTTTACTTCGAAATCTTTACCTAAAAAATTCTCTATCGTCTTTGCCTTTGCAGGTGACTCCACTATCACTAAATTATCAGCCATATAACTCCTTATTAATATGTTTAATTATTATTTCGATGGCACAAAGTAAGCGAAATCAAAATTTTATCTCCAAATCTGATTTAATATTTATCAATATTATTCCAGAGAAGGGATAGTTTTGTAGCATTTACTCAGCCGTTTAAAATATAAGTGTTCTGGTTTTCAATAAATTAATTTGGAAATAATTGAAGCGGAATATCGTATAACAATCCAAAACTTGCGCTTGTAAAAGGATAATCTTGAATTCCATGTTCAAATTTTAAATTCCATTTCAATTTTTTTTCATTTTTCTTTTCCAGCTCAAATCGATAAACAACTGGCTTATCACCAATGTTTAAATAACCCAAGTAGGATGCTATTTGATTGCTTATAATATGATTTTCAAATTCTAAATCGGTTCCCAATCCTAGCATTAAGGCATCATTTTGAAAATATTGAGGAATATGGGTTTGATAAATATAAACTCCGGTCAATGCATATAAATGCAATTTCTTATTAGTCTTTTGACCAATTGTGTATTCTTTATGAAATGAAATGTCAAAAAAATATGCCGAGGCATCAGTAAACCGGGCATTCTTAATACCGGTACCTGAGGATGTTTTAAAATTTAGACTAAGCAATACATCAGGCAATTTCTCTTTGTCTTGAATCAGTTGAATGAGTGTGGCAAAGTAAAAATCCCCACCTTCAATACCTTCTCCGCTTTTTTTTCGTGCAGCTCTCATGTCCCTGGTAGCGGTATCAGTTTTGTAATACTCAATGGGAACAATCCATGATTGCATGGCAATTCTATCATTAGCAATAGGCACATTTAATTTTTGAAAGATGTTATACGTATCGTCTCCCTTGCTCCAATATCCGGTTACCCCATTTTCAAATCTCAATGAATTATTAATCACTCCTTTTTTTAATTCAGGAACCGGTATTGAATTTGGTCCCATAAATGAGGTTGAATAGGTCATATACTGCGTCCAATGGGTAGTTCCATCCCAATTATGTACCTCATTCCACCAAGACAGATTAGTTTGAGCAAAACTTGCTGCAGTAGAAAGAGAAATACAGCAATAAATAAGTAGGCAAGTCTTTTTCAATGTGGCTAAATTCAATTTTGGGTCAATAATACAAACTTTAGCCAGCAAATGTCTTTGTGCTAGATATCTCTATCTGTTTGCATTTTTTATTTTGAATTATGTAAGCGTTTGATTAGCAATATTTTGAATTGCAACTTTTCTATGTCATTATGGCAGTTTTTTTGTATTTTCGTGTTCAATTTTAAAATAGTTTATGGCAAAGGGTCAATTTAGTGGAGCTCTGGTTGAGCAATTAGAAGAAAAACGGCAAGGGGAGGCAATGCAGGGAAATGGTGTGGCAAATGCCAAAGCCAAATTGTTGTATTTAGAGAGCTATGGCTGCGCCATGAATTTTAATGATAGTGAAATTGTAGCATCTATTTTAAAGAAAGAAGGATATGAGATAACTCCTGTAATGCATGATGCTCATCTGATTTTAGTGAATACATGTTCCATAAGAGAGAGGGCAGAACAAACCGTTAGAAACAGACTCAGGCAGTTTAGTAGAATTAAAAAGAATAAACCTGGAACTGTAATTGGTTTGTTGGGCTGCATGGCAGAGCGGTTAAAAGAAAAATTACTGGAGCAAGAGAAACTTGTAGATATAGTTGTTGGGCCTGATGCATATAGAGAATTACCTAAGTTAATAGATGAGTGTAATGGTGGGCAAAAGTCTGTTAATGTATTACTCTCCTTAGAAGAAACCTATGCAGATATAAGTCCGGTTCGATTAGGAACAAACGGTGTAACGGCATTTGTTTCTATTATGCGCGGTTGCGATAACATGTGTTCATTTTGTGTGGTTCCATATACACGCGGAAGAGAACGAAGCAGAAATCCTGAAACTATAGTGCAGGAAGCCAAAGATATGTTTGACAAGGGTTTCAGGGAAGTAACATTACTTGGGCAGAATGTTGATTCATACTTATGGTTTGGTGGAGGACCAAAAAAAGAATTTGAAAAATTGACAAAAGAAGAGCAAGAAAGCTCTGTAAATTTTGCACAGCTACTGGAGCTAGTTGCAAAAGTATCACCTGATTTGAGAATTCGTTTTTCTACTTCACACCCAAAAGACATTACTGATGATGTGCTTTATGCAATTAAAAATCATAAGAACATTTGTAATTATATACACTTGCCAATGCAGTCTGGCAGCAGTCCGGTTTTAAAAAGAATGAACCGCACCTATGACCGTGAATGGTACTTGAGTAAGATTGATGCTATTAAAACAATCATTCCGGATTGCGCAGTATCTACAGATATTATTACAGGATTTTGTGGTGAAACAGATGAAGATCATAAGAACACAATGGGAGTGTTAGACTACACGCAATTTGAATTTGTGTATCAGTTTAAATATTCTGAAAGGCCTGGTACGCTTGCGGCTAGGCAGTATGAGGATGATGTTCCAGAAGAAATTAAAACTCAACGATTAAATGAGTTAATTAAAAAGCAAAGTGAAATGTCTTACAACAGTAACTTGAAAGACATTGGTAGAACATTTGAAGTTTTAGTGGAAGGAACATCAAAAAGATCTGAAGAACAACTGTATGGTAGGAATAGTCAGAACAAAGTAATTGTGTTTCCTAAAGCAGATTACAAGCCGGGTGACTACACGACTGTAAAAGTTACTGATTGCACTGCAGGAACACTAATTGGAGAGTTAGCTTAATCATTTTTTGATTTTTTTATTAATGAGCAAAGACATAACAAGTATAAAGCAAAGATTTGGAATTATTGGAGTTTCCAGTGCGCTGGATCATGCAATTAATATTGCTGTACAGGTTGCTCCAACTGATTTAACTGTACTGATAACGGGTGAAAGTGGAGTTGGAAAAGAGGCATTTCCACAAATAGTGCATCACCTGAGTGCTCGAAAGCACGGACCTTACATAGCGGTTAACTGTGGTGCCATTCCTGAAGGCACAATAGATTCTGAGTTGTTTGGTCACGAAAAAGGATCGTTTACGGGCGCCCATGAAACTAGAAAAGGCTACTTTGAAGTAGCAAATGGTGGAACAATATTTTTAGATGAAGTTGCGGAATTGCCACATGCAACTCAGGCAAGATTGCTACGTGTTTTAGAAAGCGGTGAGTTTATAAAGGTTGGTTCCTCTAAAGTGCAAAAAACAGATGTACGAATTGTAGCTGCCACAAATGTTCAATTACAAGATGCAATCGGTTCAGGTAAATTTCGAGAAGATTTATTTTACCGATTAAATACTGTGCCAATTCATATTCCTTCACTAAGAGAGAGAAAAGAGGACATTCAGATGTTAGTAAGGAAATTTGCAGTTGATTTTGCAGAAAAACACAGAATGCCTTCTGTAAGGTTAACACCTGAAGCTGAAGCTATGGTAAGCAATTACCGTTGGCCGGGTAATGTACGACAGTTGAAAAATGTTACTGAGCAGCTTTCTATTTTAGAGCAAGAAAAGGAAATCTCTTCTGAAATATTGGGAAAGTATTTGCCCGCAGATAATAATTTACCGGTATTGGTGTCAAACGGACAGAAAGTAACTGACCCCTTTACAGAAAGGGAGTTGCTGTACAAAGTATTGTTTGATATGAAGAAAGATATTGTGGACCTTAAAAAATTGGTAGCTGATATAATTACGGGAACGTCTGATGGAAAAGAATTTGTAGAGCAAAATCCTCATATATTGAATAAATTGGTACACGATGAAGGAACTACTATTTTACAGCCATCATCTACCAGTGAATCTCATGAGGCTAGTGCAATTGAACCTATAAATGAGACTCATGAAGTTGAGGAATCTCTTTCCATTGCTCAAGTAGAAAAAGAACTGATTAAAAAAGCAATAGAAAAACATAAGGGAAAAAGAAAGCATGCTGCAAAAGAGTTGGGTATTTCAGAAAGAACCCTTTATCGTAAACTAAAAGAATATAATTTGAGTTAATATTATATTGAAAAAATTACCGTCATATTCACCATTCATTTTGTTGCTAGTGGCATTTGCTGCAATTGTAGGATGTAAGACCTATTCATTTACGGGTGCATCTATTCCCCCGGATGTAAAAACAATTTCTGTAGATTATATTCCAAATAGAGCATCTCAAGTTCAGGCAAGCCTAAGTCAAAAATTAACAGAATTATTAAAAGAGAAATTTGTTGGTCAAACGAACTTAACTTTGGTAAGTAAAGAAGGTGATATGCGATTTTCAGGTTCAATTATTGATTATAGAACACAACCAGTTGCAATTCAAAGCTCAGATTTAGCAGCTTTGAATAGATTAACCATCACCGTGAACATTGTTTTTGAAAACACGAAGGATGAGGAGAAGAATTTTGATAAAAAATTTTCAAGATATGTCGAGTATAGTAGTGATAAAGATTTAATTAGTGTTGAAGATGAATTAATAGATCAGATTAACGAGCAATTGGCAGATGATATTTTTAACGCAGCATTTATTAACTGGTAAGTAATGAAAAAAGATCAATTTATTTCTTTGCTTAGTAATCCGGAAATACCTGATAGCAAGGTTTCCGGTCAGTTACATGATGTGCTTATGAATTACCCCTATTGTCAATCTGCACGAATGCTTTATGTAAAATCACTAACTGACCAGCATAGTATTTTGTACAATGATCAGTTAAAGATAGCGGCTGCATATGCTAATGATAGAAGTGTTCTATATGACTTAATGAACAAAGGTTTAGAGCCGGCTGAACAGATTGGTGTCATTGGTACAGAAGAAATCGAGAATGAAACAAGTGAAATTACAACAGATATTTTAGATGAATTGCTTGACTCATCTAAAGACCCAGCGGTAAATGAACTTTCTGAAACAATAGAGGAAACTGTTGAAGAAGAAATTTTAAATGTTGAGCCTGAAGATATTATTCCAATTGATGAACCAGATACTAGTGAGGGGGAGATGGTGCTGGAGCAATCAATTGAGGAGGAGCCAATAATAGAATCTGTTGCAAATATCAGTGATTTAAGCCCTCAAGAAATAATTCGCCAACGGTTGGCAGAGTTGAATAGTGAGACCATCGAACACGAATCAATTCAAGAGCCCGAACCCGAACCAGTTCCGGAGTCAGTCATTGAAACAAAAAATGAAATAGAAGAGGAAAAGACTGTTGAATTAGACTCTGAAGAAATACGTGAAGAGAATATACAGGAAGAAATAAATGAAGTGGCTGAAGACATATTGCAGTCGGAAATTGTAGAAAGTGAATTGGTAGAAGAAGAGCATTTGGATGTATTGGATGAAGTAGAAAGTGATGATATTGTGCCAAGTGATGTTGCACACAGTGAAGAAATTATTGAGGAGTCTTCATTTAAAGAAGACATAAAATTAAAATCTGAAATTATTGAGCAGTCACCATCCGAAGAGATTTTGGATACTGAAGGCGAAGAAACTTTACAGGATGTAACATCAGAAAGTACAGTTTTACCTAGAGAAAGCGAAGAGCATTCATTTTTATCATGGTTAAAGGCTGTAGATAAAGATGCAATTGTAACTATTGACAGTGAAGATGATCAGAAAGAAGAAATATCTGATTCAATTGAAGTTGAAGGAACTGAATTAAGTACGTCTGATAAAAGCAATGATGCAGAAGAGAACATTGAAGAAAATCAAACTTCAAATCAGTTAATAGATCAATTTATTAAAGAAGATCCGAAAATTGAGCCTGGTAAAGCACAATTTTACTCGGCCGGAAATATGGCAAAAAATAGCATTCTTGAGAATGAGGATTTGGCCTCAGAAACGCTGGCAAATGTGTATTTAGAGCAGGGAAACCACCAAAAGGCCATTAAGATGTTAGAGCTATTATCCTTGAAAAATCCTAAAAAAAGCCCTTACTTTGCGGCCCGCATTAAAGAGATTAAAAACACAATTAATTAAGTACATAACATGTTTATAGCAATATCAGTAATTATCTTCATTGTAGCCATTATTTTGGGTGCGGTTGTATTGGTTCAAAACTCAAAAGGTGGTGGTTTAGCATCTGGTTTTAGCAGTTCTGCCCAAATTATGGGAGTTAGAAAAACTACAGATTTATTAGAAAAGCTAACCTGGGGCTTTGGGATTGCTCTATTTGTTTTAAGCATATTAGGTTCTTTTTCAATGCCTACGGTTGTAGATACGAATAGCCCTTCATCACAAGAGTCTATCATTCAGAAGCAATTGGATAATAGTGCCGGAGTTTCACCTGGGGTTTTACCTCAAGATCCTCCTCCTCCAGCTCCTACAACAACTCCTACAGAGTAACATCTTTATGACAAGGTGGCTGCTAGGTGACTTAATTTCCTAATGCACATAGAAAAATTGACAGGAAAATGAGGCCATTTTCAATTGGCACATTTACTGATATAGCATAACCAAACATTAAAAACCTTTAATAATAATTATAGATATGAGTAAAATTAAAATCAAACCACTAGCAGACAGAGTAATCATTCAGGTTTCTACTCCTGATGAGAAAACTTCTAGCGGAATCATTATACCGGATACAGCAAAAGAAAAACCTCAAGAAGGAAAAGTTATAGCTGTTGGAAACGGTAAAAAAGATGAGCCAATAACTGTTAAAGTAGGCGATAGTGTATTGTATGGAAAATACGCAGGTACTGAAATAACACATGAAGGTAAAGAGTATTTAATACTTCGCGAATCAGATATTTTCGCAATCGTTTAGTTCAAATAAAAAATAACCCAATAAATAGATAATAGAATATCATGGCAATGCTAGAGACCAACTTAAAAGAGGAGTTGATGCATTAGCAAATGCTGTAAAAGTTACATTAGGACCAAAAGGTAGAAATGTAATTATTGATAAGAAATTTGGTTCACCAAGCATAACTAAAGATGGTGTAACAGTTGCTAAGGAAATTGATTTAGAAAACCCGGTAGAAAATATGGGTGCTCAAATGCTAAAAGAAGTAGCATCTAAAACTGCTGATGTTGCAGGTGACGGTACTACTACCGCAACGGTTTTAGCACAAGCAATAGTAACTTCTGGTTTAAAAAATGTTGCTGCAGGTGCAAATCCAATGGACTTAAAAAGAGGTATTGATAAAGCAGTAAGCAAAGTAATCGAAGACTTAAAAAAGCAATCTAAAACAGTTGGTAACGACTCTAAGAAAATTGAGCAAGTAGCTTCTATATCTGCAAACAATGATTCTGAAATAGGGACATTAATAGCAGAAGCTATGGAGAAGGTTAAAAAAGAAGGTGTTATAACTGTTGAAGAAGCTAAAGGAACTGAAACAACTGTTGCAGTTGTAGAAGGTATGCAATTCGACAGAGGTTACATATCTCCTTACTTTGTTACTAACCCGGATAAAATGGAAACCATTTTAGAAAGTCCTTACATTTTAATTTTCGATAAGAAAATTTCAAATATGAAAGACTTGTTACCGGTACTTGAAAAAGTAGTTCAAGGTGGTAAGCCACTTTTAATTATTGCTGAGGATGTTGATGGTGAAGCATTAGCAACATTAGTAGTAAATAAAATGAGAGGTTCATTAAAAATTGCAGCCGTTAAAGCTCCTGGTTTTGGTGACAGAAGAAAAGCAATGTTAGAAGATATCGCAATTTTAACTGGTGGTACTGTAATTTCTGAAGAAAGAGGATTCAAATTGGAAAACGCTGACATCTCTATGTTAGGTTCTGCAGAAAAAATTACCATAGATAAAGACAACACTACACTTGTGAATGGTGCTGGTAAAAAAGCAGACATTAAAGCGAGAGTTGGTCAAATCAAAGCGCAAATTGAAACTACTACATCTGATTACGATAAAGAAAAATTGCAAGAACGTTTGGCTAAACTAGCCGGAGGTGTTGCAGTTCTTTATGTTGGTGCGGCTACTGAAGTAGAAATGAAAGAGAAAAAAGATAGAGTCGATGATGCTTTACATGCAACTCGTGCAGCAGTTGAAGAAGGAATTATTGCTGGTGGTGGTGTTGCTTACGTTCGTACAATTAAAGGCCTGGAAAAATTAAGTGGCTTAAACCAAGACGAGGATACAGGTATTCAAATAATAAGACGGTCATTAGAAGAACCATTACGCCAAATAGTTGCAAATGCAGGTGGTGAAGGTTCTATTGTAGTGCAACAAGTAAAAGAAGGTAAAGAGGATTTTGGATACAATGCTCGTACTGAAGTTTTTGAAAATTTATTCAAAGCCGGTGTTATTGATCCTACTAAAGTTACCCGTGTAGCATTAGAAAATGCGGCTTCTATAGCAGGAATGTTATTGACTACAGAATGCGTTTTATCTGAAACAAAAGAAGATAAAGCTCCACCAATGGCTCCTCCAGGAATGGGCGGCATGGAAGGCATGATGTAATGGCTTAAATAGCAATATTTTATATTAAAACCCCTGGTTATTCAATCAGGGGTTTTTCTTTGTTAAATAATTGACCATTAGCAGAATAAATAATAATTTAGCCTAGCATTTTGATACTAGAATTGTTGGGCCAATCACTGTTTTGATGAAATTTTTCAGTTCATTCAAATTTCACATAGAAATATAATTGAGCACAGTTCTTGTATCGTATAGAATATACTTAAAATCGACTCCGAAAACCCTCTGTTAAGTTATTCTGATTATTGTGCTTGCGTTAGTTTGACTTAGAACTTGAAGAATGAAAAACTAGAATTGTAAACCAACGAACTTTAGGCTTGAACTTTTTCCCTTATAGAAAGAACAGTATTAATTCTGATATCTGTACCGTAAGATTATATGCAAACGCATTTGTTTTTAAATGCTTTTGCTTGGTGGCATTGCTTTGCTTTTCTTATAGTGATTGTGTTCATGCAAACGTTTCTGCAATTGATTCACTCAAATTAACTTCTTCTGATTACAATGGTGTAAATATATCATGCAATGGTGCTAATGATGGAAGTATAACATTAACTGTAAATGGAGGAACATCTCCTTTTACATTTATGTGGAGTACTGGTGCAACAACCCAAAATGTCACATCCTTAGTAGCGGGCACTTATACCGTTACCGTTATTGATGCTACGAACGATACATTAAAAGGAACTTCCGTATTAATTGAAGCCACTTCTGTCACTGTAAACTGTGTCAATGACTCAAATGTAACCTGTAATGGTTTAGCTGATGGTGGAGCAACTGCAACAGCAACTGGAGGTATAGCGCCCTATACTTATTTGTGGAGTAATGGAACGAGTACTGGTTCTGCTACCAATTTAGTCGCCAATACATATACGGTTACTGCCACTGATGCTAATGGATGTACCAGTACATGTGACGTAGTCATTACAGAGCCTGGAATTTTAACTGCTTCTTGTTCGAAGAATGACATAAGTTGCAATGGCTTAACTGATGGAGAAACTACCGTAACTCCAGCAGGGGGTACCGGTCCATTTTCTTATTTGTGGAGTAATGCCCAGACTAATTCAACAGCTACTGGTTTATCTGCTGCAACGTACACCGTTACGGTTACTGATTCAGAAGGATGTACAGCAAGTTGCGATGCTGCAATTACAGAACCACTTATATTAACTGCAGCATGTTTAGTTGACACCAATGTAAATTGCAACGGAGGAGCAGATGGTGAGGCAACGGTAACAGCCGGAGGAGGAACAGGTCCATATTCTTATTCATGGAGCGATGCCCAAACCAATGCAACTGCTACAGGTTTATCAGCTTCAGCTTATACTGTTACCGTTACTGATTCAAAAGGATGTACAGCAAGCTGTGGTGTTACAATTACAGAACCACTTATATTAATTGCAAGCTGTGTTGTTGATACCAATGTAAATTGCAACGGAGGAGCAGATGGTGAGGCAACGGTATCAGCCGGAGGAGGAACAGGTCCCTATTCTTATTTATGGAGCAGCGCTCAAACCAGTGCAACTGCTACAGGTTTATCTGCTGCAACGTACACTGTTACCGTTACTGATTCAAAAGGATGCACAGCAATTTGTGATGTTGCAATTACAGAACCACTTATATTAACTGCAGCATGTGTAGTTGACACCAATGTAAATTGCAACGGAGGAGCAGATGGTGAGGCAACGGTATCAGCCGGAGGAGGAACAGGTCCATATTCTTATTTATGGAGCAATGCCCAAGCCAATGCAACTGCAACGGGTTTATCTGCTGCAATGTACACTGTTACAGTTACTGATTCAAAAGGATGTACAGCAAGCTGTGATGTTACAATTACAGAACCACTTATATTAATTGCAAGCTGTGTTGTTGATATCAATGTAAATTGCAATGCAGGATCAGACGGAGAAGCAACTGTAGGAGGCGGAGGAGGAACGGGGCCCTATTCTTATTTATGGAGCAACGCTCAAACCAGTGCAACTGCTACTGGTTTATCGGCTACAACTTATACGGTTACGGTTACTGATTCAAAAGGATGTACGGCAAGTTGTGATGTTTCAATTACTGAACCAGCCCTGCTTGTTCCAGCTTGTGCTGTAATTCAGCCTCCATCTTGTTCCGGATTTTCTGATGGAATAGTGAATGTATCGATTTTAGGTGGGCAAGGTCCTTATTCCGTATTATGGAGTAATGGTGATACTACATTGACGAGTTCAAATCTGGTATCTGCTACTTATACAGTTACGGTTACAGATGCCAATTTATGCATAGCCACTTGTACAGTAATGCTTAATCAACCGGCAGTGTTAACGTTAAGCTGTACCGAGAATAATCCGGTTACTTGTTTTGGTGGTAGTGATGGAGAAACTGAAGTATCTGTTTCGGGCGGTACATTGCCGTACACCTATTTGTGGAATAATGGAAACACAACATCTAAAGCAAGTTCTTTAACAGCAGGGAATTATCAAGTTACGGTTACTGATGCAAATGGATGTAATGATACATGTACAGTTACTGTGACGGAACCTACCGAAGTGATGCTTTCTTGTTCACTGATAAATGATGTAAGTTGTAACTCAGGCAATGATGGTTCTGTCAGTGTGAGTGCTTCAGGTGGGACCGGAGGATATATGTATAGTTGGAGTGACGGACAAACAACAAATCTTGCATCCGGTTTGGTGGCCGGTACATATACTGTTACCGTAACAGATGGTAATGGTTGTGCTAAGACATGTTCCATTACTGTTGGTGAACCGAGCTTATTAGTAGCTTCTTGTGTTGTTGATTCAGTCGTGACTTGCAACGGATTACTTGATGGAGGAGCCAGTGTAAGTGCAATTGGTGGTAATGGAGGTTATTCTTATTCCTGGAGTGATGGCCAGACAACGAGCAGTGCGGTAAATCTTGCAGCAGGAACCTATATAGTAACCGTGACTGATTCATTAGGTTGTGTTGATACATGCTCAGTAATTATATCAGAACCCAATATTCTGAATGCTAATTGTTCAATAGTACAAAATGTAAGTTGTAATGGTGGTACTGATGGTGAGGTGATTGTGTCTGGTGCAGGTGGAACACTTCCTTATACCTACATGTGGAGCACTGGTGAAACTTCAATCTCAATTGATAGTTTATTACCAGGTGTTTATACTTCTACTGTTACTGATGCAAATAATTGCACAGCTACTTGCACTATTACGGTAACGCAACCAATGGTTCTTACATTGGTATGTTCCATAGATAGTATGGTCTCATGCAATGGTGGTAATGATGGAGTAGCAAGTGTAGCAGCAAGCAATGGAACTGCTCCATATACCTACTTGTGGGATAATGGAGCCACCACTTCAACTGCAAATGGACTGGCTGCAGGAATTCACACAGTTACTGTGACTGACATGAATTCATGTTCTGACACATGTCAAGTATTAATAACAGAGCCTACCACTCTTGTTGCGTCCTGTACAGTTGATGAAAATGTTAGTTGCAATGGCCTTTCTGATGGAGAAGCTTCTGTCGTGGCAAGTGGAGGTACTTCACCTTACACTTATATGTGGGATGACGGCACAACAACGTCAAGTATAAATGGATTGGCTGCTGGTGCTTATACTGTAACTGTTACAGACAATAATATGTGCACATCAGCTTGTTTGGTTCTAATTACTGAACCTGCAATTTTAACTGCATCAATTGTTGATACTATAGATGTAAAATGTTTTGGCGGCAGTGATGGCGCAATAAATATTAATGTTAACGGGGGTACTTTGCCTTATGATTTTAATTGGTCAGACTCAAGTACATCTCAGAATTTATCAAATGCTTCCGCTGGAACCCATACAGTTACTGTACAAGATAACAATGGATGTATTGTTATGGTTTCTGCAAACTTAGATGAACCAACAGCGATTGTAACTTCTGTTGATACAATAAATGGAACTTGTGGATTTCCAAATGGACAAGCAATTGTTACCCCTAGCGGTGGAACACCAGCTTATTCTTACTTATGGTCATCGGGGGCTACAGATTCTATTGCTATGGGATTGGCTCAAGCTACTTATACTGTTACTGTGACTGATGCCAACAGTTGTACTGTAACTTCAACCGCAGTTGTATTAAATACTGGTCCTGTCTCATTGCAATTAGATTCCGTTAAAAATACGACTTGCAATGGGTTTTTAGATGGGTATTTGGAAGTGAGTGGGGTTGATGGAGTATCGCCTTATACTTATTTATGGTCAAATGCCATTACAACAAATTCTAACAATCTGTTAAGTGCAGGAAATTATACGGTAACCGTAACAGATAATGTAGGTTGTACCTTGTCTGCAGTTTATACAGTTAATGAGCCATTACCGGTTACTGTAAATTGGACAATCACAGAACCTAGTTGTGGATTGAATAATGGAATGTTGTCAGTTTCAGGGATAGGCGGAACCGCGCCTTACACTTTTGTTTGGTCAACCGGTGAGACTACAGATAACATTAGTATGCTTAGTCCTGGAAGTTATATGGTTACTGCAACTGATGCTAATGGTTGTACTGGGATAGATTCAGTTTCTATTTCTGATCAACCAGGGCCAATAGTTAGTGTGGGTTCCATTTCAAATGCATCATGCAATGGTGGGACGGATGCTTCAATAAACATTAATATTTTTTCCGGAACGCTACCCTTTACTTATTTATGGTCTGATGCCTCTACTAATGAAGATTTGACTAATGCACCGGCAGGAATGTATACTGTAACAGTGACCGATGTGAATGGGTGTTTTGACACTTTAAGCACAATGGTTTCAGAGCCAAGTGCAATTAGTATTGTTTTTAGTACCGATAGTGCCACTTGTAATTTATCAAATGGTTCGGCTATGGCCACGGTTAGCGGAGGTACAGGAACTTACACCTACTTGTGGTCCACTGGATCAACTATAAGTTCAATAAGTGCTGTGTTAGCCGGGCCATACGTTCTTACAGTCACAGATGCAAATTTATGTACTTCAACAGCGGTAGCTGTAATAAGTAATTTTGGTGGCCCTATAGTATCACTAGATTCTCTTTTGGATGTTGATTGTTTCTCCGCATCTACCGGTTCTGTGTATGTTAGTATAACATCAGGTATTACACCATATACCTATTTATGGAGCAATGGTGCAACAACACAAGATTTATTAAATGTAGCTGCAAATAATTATACTTTATCAGTAACTGATAATATTGGTTGTGTGACTAATTTTTTAGCAACGATTAATGAGCCTTCGGATATCGGTATATTTTTTAATGTGTTTAATGAAACGTGTTTCAATGCCAATGGTTCAATTAATACAGGAATTATTGGAGGAACCCCGGGGTATACGTATTTATGGTCAGACAACACTACGGGAAATAGCATTAATGGATTATCTGCGGGTACATACACCTTAACTGTTACAGATGCGAATGGATGTACCAAGACAAATTCTACTACCGTATTTAATATTCAAGGTCCATTATTAATTACGGATTCAATTGCTGATGTTAAGTGCAATGGTGACTCAAGTGGACAAGCATATATTTCTGTATTCGCTGGAACGGCTCCTTTTACGTACAATTGGTCGGATGGATCAAGTGCTGAAGATTTAATGGGTGTTCCAATAGGAGTTTATACGCTAACTGTGACAGATGCTAATTTGTGTACTTCAAGCACTCAGGTTACCATTGGGCAACCAAATGCTTTAGCTGTTTCTGTGAGCTCTGTTAGCTCAACTTGTGGAAATGCCAATGGGGGTGCAATTGCCACACCAAGTGGGGGTGTCCCTTCATATACATATTTGTGGTCTGATTTTACAACTAATTCATCACTTGGAGGAGTATTGGCAGGAGTATACACTATTACTGTAACAGATGTTAATGGATGCACAATTTCTAAAAGTACTACTATAACTGACATTCCAGGGCCAACATTATCGATTGATACGATTATAGATGTTGATTGTTTTGGAAATAGCACAGGTGCCGTTTCGATTAATGTTATTGGTGGAACTTCTCCTTTTAATTTCTTGTGGTCGAATTCAGCTACCACTCAGAATATTAATAATCTTTTAGCTGGGGCATATACGGTTACAGTTACGGATAATAATTCTTGTATTGCAGTGATTAATGCTACGGTTAATGAGCCAGCAGTGTTGAGCGTGAATATTTCGACTAATAGCAGTACATGTAGCAGTAACAACGGAAGTGCAAGTGCTTCTGCTTCTGGGGGAATAGGACCTTATAGTTATTTGTGGTCAAATTTGAGTACTACAAGCTCTATAAGTGGTGTATTTGCATCAGTCTATACTGTAACCGTTACAGATGCAAACGGGTGTACCGAAACTTCAAGTGCAACAATACTAGATATTCCGGGCCCAACTATTTGTATAGATACTATAATAAATGTTGACTGCTTTGGTGCCAGTACCGGTTTAATTGATATTTGCCTAACCAATGGCACAGCTCCATTTAGCTATCTATGGAGCAATGGGAATACAACAGAATTAAATTCAAATTTAACTGCAAATACGTATTCTGTTACAGTTCAAGATGCAAATGGTTGTACAGCAACTACAAGTATTGTAGTAACAGAACCGGCAAAACTAGGTGTTACAACCACATTTGTGAGCAGCACCTGTGGAAATGCTAATGGAACGGTAAGTGCAATCTCTTCGGGTGGAACTCCTGGTTATAGTTTTTTATGGTCTGATGCTTCAACAACGGCTAACGTGAATGGATTATTAGCCGGAACCTATTCTGTTACCGTTACTGATGATAATGGATGTACAACTAGCACAAGTGTTTTAGTTACTGACATTCCCGGACCTATATTAAGCATTGATTCAATTACTAATGTTGATTGTTTTGGTGCATCCACAGGTTCGATTTATGTTAGTGAAACGCTAGGTACATTACCATTTACATATACTTGGTCAAGCGGAGCAACCACACAAGATTTGATAGGGGTTGTAGCAGGGGCTTATAGTGTTATAATTGTTGATAGTAATTCGTGTAGCGATACAATAGCTGCATTTATAGGCGAGCCAACAGAATTGCAATTATCAACTACGCAAATAAACTCTATTTGTACTTATCCGAATGGTTCAATAAGCACTACAGTTTCAGGAGGTACTCTTCCTTATACTTATTTATGGTCAACTGCCGGGACGACTGATTCAATTGGCGGTTTAGTTGCTGGATCATATACTGTTACTGTCACAGATGCAAATTTATGTACTAAATCAGAAGTAGTTGTAATCAGCACTACACTACCACCAAATATTAATTTGGATAGTTTAAGCAATATTTCATGTTTTGGAGGAAACGATGGATCGATTGACATTTCGGTATTAAATGGTAGCAGTCCGTTTATTTATAATTGGAGTAATGGTAATACAACTACATCCAATAATAATTTAGTAGCGGGTTTATATACGGTAATTGTTACAGACTCTTTGTTATGTGCAGATACTGCTGCATATCTATTGTTCGAGCCAACTGTATTGGATGTTAGTATAACTAGTGCAAATGCAATTTGTGTAGATGGAACGGGTAGTGCAATGGCTATACCCACTGGGGGAACTACGCCTTACAGTTTCTTGTGGTCGAATTCAGAAACCACAAGCAACATCAGTAATTTGTCAATGGGTATTTATACCGTTACAGTTACAGATGCAAATGGCTGTACCGAAACATCAAGTGTAACAATTGATTTCATCAATAGCCCGGTTGCAAGTATTGCATCAGTTGTAGATGTTACATGTTTTGGATATTTAGATGGAGCTATTAATATAAATGTGGTAGACGGTTCACCGCCATATTCTTATTTTTGGTCGAATGGACAAACAACACAAAACATAGATAGTTTAATAGCTGATACCTACACTGTATTTGTAGTTGACACCAATGGATGCGCAGATACTTTGGTGGTACTAGTAAATGAACCGAGCGAAATTGTAGCTACTTTTAATGTATCTAATGCTAATTGTGGTGTTAGTAATGGTTCTGCAGTGGCAATGCTAAGTGGGGGAACTCCAGGGTATACTTATTTATGGTCAACGGGTAGCGTGGTGGATTCAATTACTAACCAAATTGCTGGTACTTATACTTTGACTATTACTGACACAATTGGTTGTAGTTCTATTGTTAATGTTAATATCAATAATGATGGGGCTCCATCAGTTACTTTAGATTCCTTAAAGAATGCAACATGTAATGGTGCGGCAGATGGTTTAATCGATGTAAGTGTTACAGGGGGACTGTTGCCTTATACCTATAATTGGTCTAATGGAGAAACTACGCAAGACTTGCTTGGTGTTGCAGCTAACAGTTATACTCTTACAATTACCGATGCAAATGGCTGTGTAATTACAACAAATTATACAATTACCGAACCTCTTGCCCTAGTTGCAACCACAGTGACAGTGGATGCTACTTGTGGTTTGCTTAATGGATCCGCAGCAGTGGTCGTATTAGGGGGAACACCACCATATACTTATTTATGGTCAAGCGGTTCAACAACTTCATCTACGAATGCACAGCCGGGTGGTCCAATTTCTGTTGACGTTATAGATTCAAATAACTGTAAAATCACAGTGTTTGATACCATATTTGATGCAGGACCTCCAATGATTAATTTAATTTCTATAAATAATAATTTGTGTTTTGGTGAATCAGCAGGTATCATTAATGTTTTTGGTTCCGTTGGTTCACCGCCTTATCTCTACAATTGGTCTAATGGTGAAACTACTGAGGATGTTTCTGGCTTAACCGCAGGTATTTATACACTTACAATTACTGATTTGTTAGGATGTACAGATAGCAGTTCTTATACAATTACAGAGCCTACAGAATTAATGTTAAGTCTTAATTCAGTTACTCCAATATGTAATTCATCCAACGGAATGTTGTCTGCAGTAGTTTCAGGAGGCACTTCAACTTATTCATACCTATGGTCAACCAGTGATACAACCGCAAGCGTAGATTCTTTAAGTGGTGGTACATATACAGTTACTGTTACAGATGCAAATTCTTGTACAAAAACAGCCTCAACAACTTTAATAGATAATGGAAATCCTGTAATAAATTTGGATACTACGTTTAATGTTAAATGTAATGGAGCGCTTACGGGTCAAATTTTTATCAGTGTAGCCGGGGGAACTCCAAGCTATTTATATACGTGGTCTAATGGTTTTACTACTGAAGACTTAACCGGGGTGGGTGCGGACGTATATACAATCCAAGTAGTGGACAGCAATGGATGTGTAGATAGTTCTGTATTCGTTATATCTGAACCTGATGAATTAGTGCTTGCGTTAGCAACTACACCAGCAACGTGTGATAGCATTAATGGAGCAATAAGTGCAACTGTAACTGGTGGTGTAACTCCGTATAGTTATATGTGGTCTAATTCAGATACTACTGCGGCCATATTTAATCAACCCCACGGAATTTATACTTTAACAGTTACAGATAGCAATAGTTGCGTGACACAGTTGAGTGATACAATTTTAGATTTGTTTACACCGCAAATAACTTTGTCATTATTAAAGAATGTTTCATGTAATGGTGGTAGTGATGGAATAATTGATATTAGTGTGTTAGGGCCTTCTCAGCCATTTACTTATTTGTGGTCTAGGGGTGATACAATTCAGGATTTATTAAATGTGTCTGTAGGTACATATACCCTTACAGTAACAGATACTAATAATTGTGTCAGTGTGTTTACACAGACAGTGACTGAGTCTGATGCAATTGGAATTAATTCCATTGATTATCATCCTAGTTGTGATTTAAATAATGGAGCCATTGATGTGAGCGGGACTGGTGGATCAGGAACATATACTTATTTATGGTCAAATGGATTTACCACAGATTCAATTGGCAATCTGGCTGAAGGGACTTATTTGGTTACCATAACAGATGCATTGAGTTGTGACTCTACATTCTCTATTACATTGGTGAATACAGGTAAGCCGGTAATTTTCTTAAACTCTTTGTCTAATGTAAAATGTTTTGGTGGGTCTGATGGAGAAATAAATATAAGCGTTAGTGGTGGTGTACCCGGTTATACATATTTATGGACACCCACTGGTGATACAATTGAAGATATTAGCGGGCTAAGTGTGGGGACCTATACGGTTACTGTGACAGATTCCACTGGATGTAGCAGTGATACGAGTCATGTTATAGGTCAACCGAGTGCCGGAATTTCAATTTCATTTAACTCTGTACCTCCTAGTTGCGGTGTTTCAACGGGAAGTGCATGTGCGAATATAGTAGGTGGAACTCCCGGTTATACTTACCTGTGGAGCACTGGTGAATCAACTGCTTGCATTAATAACATAGCAGCAGGTAGCTATACTGTTACAATAACGGATGCCAACTTGTGTACTCAAACAGGTGTTGTTGCATTAAGTGATTTATCCGGTCCGCAAATAGTGAGTATTGATTCTAGCAGTGTGACATGCCCAGGGGCTGATGACGGAAGCATATCATTGGTGATAACAGCTGCGAATCCGCCTTATACTATTTTGTGGAGCAATGGAGCAACGAATGATACCATTACAGGTTTATCACCAAATACATATATTGTAACCATTACAGATGTGTTGGGCTGTATTGCAACTGAAGCAATAGTGGTGGATGGACCAGGTAATTGGGATGTTCAGGATTCTATTCCTACACTGAATGGGTCATTTAATGTTTCCTGTAATGGTTTAGAGGATGCTGCAATTTATTTAGAGGTAAATGGTGGTACAGCTCCTTATTCATACCTGTGGATAACAGGAGCCCCTACTAAAGATTTAATCAATATAGGTGCAGGAAGCTATACAATATTCATAACAGACGATAAAGGTTGTGATACAAGTCTTACATATACAATTACTCAACCTCCGCCATTATTTGGTAATCCGATGGGAAATGTAAATATATGCGGAGTTACAACAACTGTATTAATGGCCGATGATCCACCTCCCGGTGCTGATGGATTTTGGGTGTCAATTGATCCCACTGTAGTCATTGATGATTCAAGCGCTTCAAATACCGTAGTATCAAATTTACAGCAGGGAAATAATATATTTTATTGGATAGTGAACGATGGTATTTGTTTTGATAGTGCGGAAGTAATTGTTGTTGCATCAAGTGAAATCAATGCAATTGCCGGTGTTGATAAATCAGTTTGTGAAAATACCGCATCATTAACAGCTACACCACCACAATCGGGCATTGGCTATTGGACATTAATTTCTGGCTCGGGATCGTTTGATGATTCTACCATGTCTACCACTATGATATCAGGATTATCTCAGGGTCCTAACGAATTTTTATGGACCGTAGTGAATGGAGATTGCAGGGATTCAGCTTCAGTAATAATTACGTTGGAAGATCCTCAGGATTGCATTGACCCATTAGAATTGCCTACAGGTATAACGCCAAACAATGATATGAGAAATGACTATTTTGTCATTAAAGGCATAGAAGCCTTTCCTCAAAATGAATTTCTTGTATTTAACAGATGGGGTAATTTAGTTTATGATCAGAAAAATTATGACAATAGCTGGAATGGAGTAAATAATTCCGGAGATGAATTACCTGATGGAACATACTTTATTATTTTTAGAAGTAATAATGGTGCTAATTCAGTAAATGGATATGTAGATATAAGGAGGAGATAAGCAATGAAAAAAATATATACATATAGTTTAATAGTTGTTTCTATATTATTTTTAGGAACAAATGATTCTGTGGCTCAACAAAATAATATGAGTAGTCAGTATATGTTTAGTCATCTTACTATAAATCCGGCATATGCAGCAGCAAAACCATTTGTTAGTGCTTCATTTATGTTTAGAAAGCAATGGACAGGATTTGATGGTGCACCGGTTACGGAAACCGCAAGTGTTCAAGGATTGTTGAGCAATAAAAAAGTTGGATTAGGTGCTGTAATAAGCAATGATAAGCTTGGAATTACAAATCAAACAGACTTCTTTGGAAATTACGCATATTTACTGCCAACAGGGAAAGGAAACTTGTCTTTGGGCTTAAGGGGTGGTTTTTCGCTCTACTCTTCAAATCTTTCAGATTTAATTTATTGGGATACCAATGACCCGGTTTATGAATTGAATACAGCTACCGACTTTTTACCAAATGCCGGTTTCGGTGCATTTTATTTCCAAGAAAAATTTTATGCAGGGTTCTCTGTACCTTATTTGTTGAATTATGACCCGAACAAGAGTATTAGTGTAAAAGGTGATCAATTGCATCGTTTAATAAGGCACTACTATGTGAGTGGCGGATACGTTATTGATGTGAACCCGGAAGTAAAAGTGAAGCCCAATTTGCTGGTAAAATATGTTGAGGCTGCACCAGTTCAGTTTGATATGAATGTAAATGTGTTGTTAAGTGACATTATTTGGATCGGTGCTTCATATCGATCCGGTGATGCAATACTTGGCTTGGTAGAATATAAATTGACTGATAAATTTAGAATAGGATATTCATATGATGCCACCTTAACTGATATTAGAAATTTTAGTTCCGGTAGTCATGAAATTATGATAGGATTAGATTTTGGTCGGGATGTTTTAAAAATTGCAGACCCAAGATATTTTTAATTGAGTATGAAGAGTAGGTTTTTCAATATTATTGCTATTTGTATAACTGTTATAGTTGCTTCAGGATGTGCAAGTATGCAAATGCGAACGGCAGATAGATTTTATGAAGATCTGGCATACTACAATGCATTGCGTAATTATGAGGATGTTGCAATTAAAACCCAGAATGAAAAGGCAATTTTAAGAACCGCTGAATGTTATGGACTGCTTAATTATAATAAGGAAGCAGAACAGTGGTATTCATTGGCAATGGAAAAAAGTAAAGTGCTTCCGAGGCATCATTTCGCTTATGCCAAGGTGCTAATGAAAAATGGAAACTATGAGTTAGCTAAAAAGTATTTAAATAAATATTTACTTATTGATAGAAACAATGCATCAATTAAGCAGCTTATTAGTTCTTGTGATTCAATTGAGCACTTTTTTTATAATGATACCACCATGTATAGCATTAATTTGCTTGAATGGAATGAGTTGAATTCATCTAGTTTTAGCCCAAGGGTGCATAAGAGTGGAGTAATGTTTGTATCAGATAGAGATCATCCACAGCGTGCCAATGGTACAAGTTCTTTTTCCGGTAACAATACATACGATATATTTTTTGTGAAACTTACTGAGTTTGATAATTGGTTGCAGCCGGAACCAATTATTGGAGAAGTAAATGGAATATTCAATGAAGGTCCGTTCGCAATAAATGCGAGTGGAGATACAATGTATTTCACCAGAAATAATTACTTGAATGATAAGCCTGAAAAAAATGCAGATAATTTAAGCACATTAAAAATATACAGAGCGGTATTTTTAAATGCTGAATGGATAATTGATGGAGAAGTTTCTGTAAGTAGCAATGATTATTCTGTTGCACATCCTACGTTGAGTAAAAACGGAAAGTTTTTAGTGTTTATGTCAGATATGCCTTGGGGATACGGAGGCACAGATTTGTATTGGTCAAGAAAAGTAGAGGATAAGTGGACAACGCCTAAAAATTTAGGTCCAAATGTAAACTCATCAGAAAATGAAGTTTACCCTTACTTGCAAAATGATTCAGTTATATATTTTTCATCCGGAGCTAATCACAATATGGGTGGCTTAGATATTTTTTATTCTGTGTATAGCGGTGGTTCTTGGTCTGAGCCGGTTAATTTGGGTTACCCGATAAATTCTTCTTTGGATGATTTTGGTTTTACCATTGATGAGCAAGGAAAGACAGGTTTCTTCAATTCGAATAGAAATGGAGCCGACATGATTTATAGTTTTACCAAGGGCTTGGCGAAAATAAAAGTCAACGTAACGTTATCAGATAGTGAAACCAAAGGAAATTTGCGAAATGTAGCCGTGAATTTATTTTCAGGGAACGTAAAGTTGGAAACAAAGTACACGAGTGATAATGGCCAGGTTGAATTTGTTTTGCAGCCGAATAAGAAGTATAAGATAACTTCCGGTAATAACTCGTTTTATTATAAGGAGTTCGATATTAATACGGCAGGTATTAGAGAATCGAATACAAAATACTACGGTATGAGCTTAGATCAAATATTGTTGAGTCAAAGCGTAGTGAATTATGAAATTCAATTTGAGGAAAAGGCTACTAGTTTTAAAGAGGGAACTGATAAAGCACTTCAAAATTTAGCGGACATCATGCTTTTTAATACTACTTTAAGAGTAGAAATTGCCGCGCATACCAATTCAATTGGTTCTAGTGCTTCCAATAAATCACTAAGTTCTAATCGAGCAAATGCCGTAAAAAATTATTTATCAAGTCGTGGGATTAGTTCCAGTAGAGTAAGTACGGTGGGTTATGGAGAATCTCGATTGGTAAACCATTGTAAAGATGGAATGGTGTGTTTGGACGAAGAACATGCAGAAAATGAAAGAATAGAATTTAAGGTGGTGGGTTTTATGCCTTAATTTTTTACATTGCCAATCATTCTTTTATTTACATCAATGCACATTCAGCATAATATTTCATTAAAAAAGTATAACACCTTCGGGGTTGACGTTTCTGCTAAGCAGTTTGTTGCTGTTAGCAATAAAAGTGAGCTTGAGAAACTGTTTGATGATTCGCATTCAAATTTCTTTATTCTTGGCGGGGGTAGCAATATTTTGTTTAGGAAGGATTATGATGGATTAGTCATTAAAAATGAAATTTTGGGGATAGAAATAGTTGAGGAATCAGATAGTGCCGTAATAGTAAAAGCAGGAGCAGGAGTGGTTTGGCATGATTTGGTTTTGTGGGCTGTAGAAAATAATTATTCGGGAATTGAAAATTTATCATTAATACCCGGAAGTGTAGGTGCGGGTCCTATTCAGAATATTGGAGCATACGGTGTTGAGCTGAAAGATGTGTTTCACTCTTTGGAGGCATTTGACATTGAATCGAAAAAAATAAAATCATTTAATGCAGGTGATTGCCAGTTTGGATATAGGAATAGCATTTTTAAGAATGAATTGAAGAACAAAGTAATTATTACATCTGTTGCACTTAAGCTTTCAAAGAAATCTCAGGTTAATATTTCCTATGGTAGCCTGAAAAATTACTTGGAGGAAAACAAGACTGGTGAAGTAAGTATTAAAACGGTGAGTGATGCTGTTATTGCAATTAGAAGTAGCAAATTACCTGACCCCAAGGAACTGGGAAATGCTGGTAGTTTTTTTAAAAATCCTGTAATTAGTTCTAAGCAATTTAATTTGTTAAAAGAAGTTCACGCAAACATGGTTGGTTACTCAGTTTCTGAAACAGAAGTTAAAGTGGCAGCGGGTTGGTTAATTGAATCTTGTGGGTGGAAAGGAAAAAGAGTGGGAGATACAGGATCTCATGCAAAGCAATCACTGGTATTGGTAAACTATGATAAAGCTAGCGGAGATGAGGTTTTTAAATTATCAGAAGAGATAATCAAATCAGTAAAGGAGAAATTTAATATTGAATTGGAACGAGAGGTAAATATTCTATAGAATTATTTTTTCGCAACTTCTAATAATTCCTTTTTCGTTTTTTCAAAAACACCGTCTAATTGATCTGTTAGGCTAACAACACCATTTAAAATCCCACTTTTACCCTTCAATTCAATTTCTTTACAAAGTTCAGCAAGGTGCTTAGCTCCTAAATTTAAACTAGAGCCTTTTAGCTTATGTGCAGCTTGCCACATTTTTGTGGTGTCTCCGCTTTTTTGGTGATTATTAATTTCCGTAATAATCGTTGGGCTTTGGTCTAAGAACATATTAATAACGCTGCTTAAAAAATTAGGGTCTACAGATTTTGAAATTTCTTTCAAGCGCTCTATAGCGTCATTGTCTATGGTCTGCGTTTCAGGATTTAATTGTTCTTCCATAACCTCGGTTTCTTCTGGTTTAGTTCCCCATTTTCTAATGCTGTCTTGAATCTCTTCAATGCGAATGGGTTTTGAAATATAATCTACCATGCCTGCCTCAATGCATTTTTCTTTATCGCCCTGAAGGGCAAAGGCAGTCATAGCTATTATACGAGGTTTGTGTTTAAAGGTTTTAGAATTAATTATTTCATAAGTAGTCTCAAGTCCGTCTTTATTAGGCATTTGTATATCCATATATATAAGGTCATATGGCTTTTCTTCCAGCATTTGAAGGGCTTTTTCTCCATCTGCAGCAATATCAATTTCATAGCCCAGTTTTTCTAAGATAATTTGAATCAATTTTTGGTTTATGAGATTGTCTTCAGCAACCAAAATGTTCAGCGGAAATTCTTTGCTAAGTTTGGTATTGATTTTTAGTTCTTTTAGTCCTTCTTTTTCAGGCTTGTATTGTTTTTTAGCAATTTGTTTTACCAGAGTTTCAAAATACGTTTGTTTACCGCTGTATCTTAAAATTATTGAATCAAAACTTTCTTTGATGTCATCTGTAACTCTATTTCTGTCAGCATTAAAAAGAATAATTGGCAGCTCTTTGCCCTGTGCTGTGTTTTTTATTTGATTACTAATTTTAACATGTTCTACGCTTCTAATCCCTTCATCAACAAAAACAAAATCTGTTTTACCTGCTTTTACAATTTTTAAAGTATCTCTAATGGAGCTTGCAATGCTAATATTCATTTTCCACTCGTTTAAAAAGCTCTCAATTAAATCACATGTTGGTTCATGATCGCAAATGAGTAAAACACTTTTCTTTTTTAGCCTTTCAAAATCACTTTCTTTTACTTCTATTATTTCAGTCGGTACAGTTTGTGTTATTATTGTAAAGAAAAATGTAGAGCCAACATTTGGTTCACTTTCAATCCAAATTTTACCGCCCATCATTTGAGATAGTCGGGATGAAATAGCTAAACCTAAACCGGTACCACCATACTTTCTTGTTATTGAGCTATCTGCTTGAGTAAATGCCTGAAATAATCTGCCCTGTTGTTCTTCAGAGATGCCAATGCCGGTATCTTTTACTGCAAATTGAATAATTACTTCATCCTCATCTTCCGATTCAACCAAGTTTGCAAATACATTTATTTGGCCTCCTTCAGTAAACTTTATTGCATTACCAACAAGGTTTACGAGTATTTGTCTTAATCGTGTTTTATCCCCAATTACGCTTTCAGGAATATCAGTGTCGATTTCATACAGTAATTGATTCTGCTTTTCCAGCGCGCGATAGTACAGTATGTCAAATGTTTCTTCAATGCAGCGTCTAATTTCAAATGGATTCTTTTCTAACTCCATTTTATTTGACTCAATTTTAGAGAAATCTAATATGTCATTAATAATAGAGAGCAGTGCTTCTCCACTTAGCTGTATTGTTTCTGCATAATCTTTTTGCTTAGGTGATAGTTTCGTTGTTTTTAACAATTCAGACATACCGATTAAGCCATTTAAAGGGGTTCTAATTTCATGGCTCATAGTAGCTAAGAACTGTGATTTTGCACTGGTAGCTTCTTCTGCAATTTCTTTTGCATGAACAATTTCGTTTTCATGTTTAATTCTTTGAGTAATATCTCTTGCAAAAAACGAAGCTCCGGTAATGAACCCTTCTTCGGTAATAATGGGGTGAAGAGAAACTTCATAGTATATTTTTTCTCCCTCAGCGTTTTCATATTCTTCCGTACCCGAAAGAGTTTCTCCCAATTTTACCTTAGCTATTTTGCCATGCCATTTATCCAATTCATCTTCATGAACTAAATTATCTAAAACATCACCTTCCCGAATGGCTTTTTGATAATGCTCATAAAAGAATTGTTTGCAGGCAGAATTTACAATGGTGATTTTATTTTGATTATCAAATGCAAATATTGGGTCATTCGTATTTTCAATTAATGAAGTAAGATTTGCCTTGCTGTTCATTAAGGCTTGTTCAATGGTTTTGGAATCGGTTATATCTTCAACCATTGCAATAACATATTGCAATTCTTCATCTTCATTTCTAATTCCACTCGCTGTAAAGTTTGTCCAAATAACAGAACCGTCCTTTTTGATGAACCTTTTTTGAATTTTTGATGACGGAATGGTACCGTTGACCAATTGCTCAATGGTGTTTTCGTTATTGATAGCATCATCAGGATGGGTTACACCATTTAAGGTTAATCGTTTTAGTTCTTCCGGTGAATATTCAAGCAGCTCACAAAATGTTGGGTTTATTCGTATAATTTTTTGGTCGGTGCCAATAACTGCCATTCCAAAATGCCCTTCCTCAAAGACTTTTCTAAACCCTTCTTCATTTTCTTTTAATGAACCTTCTCTTGTTTTGTAGGGAGTGATATCATTTAGAACATAAATATGATTGGTTCTTCTTGTGGCATTATCAGTGTATTTAGAGTGTGCCAGCGTTAGCCACCTGTCATCCCCATTTAGCAATTTACATTGTTTGTCGATAAAACTTTTTTCTGTTCCACCGGACCCAAAAAGCAACGGCAGCCGTTCTAGTTTTTCGCCTAGAATTTTTTCAATTGATTCTGTACCGGGTTGTCCAATTTTAGAAAGTTCTAACGTGCTTGCCAGGTGTTCATTAGAATACAAGATAGCACCTAGTTGATCAGTAATAAAAATACCGGCAGAAGCGTTGTCGAAAAAGTGTTTAAACTGTTTAAGCCCTGCCAGTTCTATTTCTCTTTGTTCTTTTTCTCCTGTTATTTCGGTAAACCTTGCTTGTATAACATTTACATCCCCATTAATTAATTTAACAGAAGCGTTGGTCCAAAATCTTTCTCCATTTGCAGTCAGGCATTCTACTTCTTCATTTAGATATGTGTGATTGGCTAAATCACTAAAGTCAAAATGCAGTCCATTGCCTTTTTCTGAACCCAGAATGATGCTTTCCAGACTTAAGGATTTCAATAAATCCTTGTTTGGGTAGTCAAATAATGACATGGCTTGCGCATTCGCATCTATAATTTGTTTGCTTTTTGCATCTATTAATAAATAGGCATCCGGTGCCTCATCGTACATTTTATAGAGCAATAATTCTCTGTTGTGTAACATGATATCGTATCGCAATCGATACAGTTGAAACCATACAGATGCAAGCATGGTTACAACCATAAACACAAAAAAGGTAAATGGGTTAATTCCTGACTCAACAGAACCGGTAATAAATAGAAACTGCATGAATGCCAGTACCAGTAAATTGAATAATACAATAGACCAGATTTTATTCAAATGCAGATTGGCAAATAGAACCAGTGCAACTATTATTACAGCGTATGAAAGACTGAATCCATTTTGATAAAACGTACCAATTAGAAAAACAGTTGTAATTAAAAAGAATGCAATAAATAATTCGGGCAAGTACTTTTTAAAAGCCGGAATAAAAAAGGAAAGTATTAAAAGAAGAATGGGAAATATTGCAAACTCTTGTCTGTCAATTAAAAATTTTTGGAAACCATCACTGGTTGAAGGAATATCAAAGTAGTGTGTAAGCAGCATTGCCGCAGCTAAAAGCAAGCACAAGCCTTGAAAATATAATATGGCATACCCGGAAAACTTCTTCTTTGCTTCGAGAATATTTAAAATACTAATACCAGCTGCCATGCGCGTAATACTCTACCTGTGCGGGTTTTGGGGGGTTAAACAGAATACCAAATTAAGGTTTTTTAGTTGACTAATACGTACAATTTCAACCTTGTTCATAAGTCAAAGATAGACCAGTTATAGTGTGCAAGTCAAGTATGTATAATGGCTTGAAATACAGCATTTTAATAGGAAAAATCAAAAACTTGAATGATCTATTCTAATCTAATTGAGTAAGCTCTTCAGAAATAAAATGGCTCAATTCTTTCACGTATTCTTCAGAAAAATTAAACTGAATTCCTGCTGCTTTGTAGATATTAGGAATGGTGGCTGTGTAACCCAGCTTTAGGGCATCAATATATTGCTCATATGTTGTGCTTGGGTTTTCTTTAAAGTTTTTCCAAATGGCAATGGCTCCCAGTTGTGCAAAGCCATATTCAATATAATAAAAGGGAACTTCAAATATATGCAATTGACTATGCCACGCATTTTCATAGGCATCTTCAAACCCGGTATGGTCTACCAAGCCGGTACTAAATTCCTTATAAATTGCTTTCCATTGATTTTTTCTTTCTTCCCTGGTGTGTTTCGGGTTTTCATAAATCCAATGTTGAAATTTATCTACAATCGCAATCCATGGCAACACTTCAATCACTTTTTGTAGGTGTTCTTTCTTAGCACGTGTGAGTTCGTCATCATTACTAAAAAACTTATTCCAATTGTCAAGGCTAATTAATTCCATAGTCATTGACGCAAGCTCAGCTACTTCACTTGGTGTGCTTTTAAAATCTGCCAACTCAAGCTCATCTGTTAAAAAGGAGTGAACAGCATGTCCGCCTTCGTGTACAATGGTTACAACATCTCTTAAGCTGCCTGATGCATTCATGAATATAAAAGGAGCACCGGTTTCATAAAGGGGATAATTGTATCCCCCAGGGGCTTTTCCTTTTCTGCTTTCCAGGTCAATGTGCTGCATATCCTTTAGGTTTTGCATGCACTTACCTAAAAAAGGATTGATGTTAGTGAACATATGTATGGTAGTCTCCATTAATTGCTCACCGGTTTCAAATGGTTTCAGTGGTTGCAGTCCTTCAGGGTCTACTGACATATCCCAAGGGCGCAGTTTATCATAACCGAGTTTGTTTTTTCTTTCTAAGCCAAATTTTTTGACAATAGGAGTTACATTGCTTTTAATTGATTCATGAAACCTGAAACAATCATTCGCGGTGTAGTCAAATCGGCCTAATGCCGCAAACATGTAATCTCTGAAATTTTTAAAATCTGCATTTATAGCAATTTGATGTCTCAGCTTCACTAAGTCATCAAACAGAGATTCTAATTCTGTTCTAATGCTTGCCCGGCTCTGATTTATTTTTTTAAAAATTGTTTCTCTTAATTCTCGGTCTGTGCTTTTTAACAAGTTAGATGCCTGTTGAAGTGTTAGCTCTTTGCCATCATGTTCAATACTTAAGCCACCGGCTAATTCGCCATACTTTTGCTCCTTCTTTTTAATTTCAGCTTGCAAAGGAATATTGGCTTCTCTAAAAATTTCTACTTGTTTTTTAATTCCTCTTAGTGCAATATTTATTCTATCATCATTCAATTCACTTAAGTAGGGAGAGCTAAGAAGTTTTTTATCAATTGAATTACTGATTGGAGAAATTTTAGGTTCTATTTCGCTAACAAAATAGGTGTATGCATCTGCGTATTCCTTGTTCGTTGTGTCGCAGGTCATTTTAATGTAACGCCAGCCGGCATTTTCTTGAACTGCAGAGTCTAATTCACTTCTGTCTTTAAGCCACTTAAATAATTCTTGAGATGAATTTATTTCACGATTCAAAATTTCATCATAATACTGTGAAATATCTTCCCAGGAATTTATTTGTAAATCTCTTCTAAGATAATTGCGTTTGTTTACAGCGATAGAAGGTGTTGTGGTTGCGTCCATTTAAAGAGATATTAGAATTATTTGGAGAGATTAATTTTTGTCTTCTGATTTTTCAGTTGTTTTTTCTTCGGTACTCTCTTCAGGAGCTTCTTCACCCTCCTCATCTTCATCCTCTACATCAAAAATGTCTTTTACTAAAGCGTACCAGTTTACAATTTTTTTAATGTCAGAAACATAAACGCGATCTTTGTCATAATGAGGAAGAACAGAAGCAAAGAACTTTTTTAGTTCATCTGAGCTTGATTTTGAAGTAACCGATATACCATCTGTATTTCCTTCTTTAATCTTGGCCAAAACCTCCTTTAGATTAATGTCTCCTTCTTCGGTAAAAATTGAAATATCATCAAGCATACTAATTTTGTGAGTAGACGTAACAGGTATGCGTTTGTCATCTTCTAATCCTTCAACAATAAAGCCAGATGCCATTTTGGCTACTACTTTATATAATCCGGGTTTTCCGGCAATAGACATTATTCCTTTTAAGCTCATAATTTAAGTTTATAATTTAATGTAAAAGTAAATATATATATAGAATTAACGGGAATTTTAACTGTGATATTTGAAAAAAATAGTGAGGAATTCTGCTATCTATAAATTTAGTTTTTTCTCAAAGCAAAGACTGTTATCTACACCTTTGTATTGGCCATAGTTTTCAATTAATTGATATCCATTTTTTTTATAAAGGGAAACAGCTTCTACTTGTTTTTTGCCGGTTTCTAAAATGCATGTTGCATAACCTAGTTCAGCAGCCCACTTTTCTAATTCAGCCAACAATTGGGAGGCAATTCCTTTTCCTCTTTGTTCAATAACGGTGTACATGCGTTTTATTTCCATGCTTTGAGCATTGTATTCTTTTAAAGCACCACAAGAAATAGGCTTTTGATTTTCGTAAGCAACAATAATATGTTTAATGGATTCTACTTTGTTGAATTGATCATAGAATGAATTCAAATCACCATCTCTCTCAACCAATTCTTCATCTAGTAATTCAACCAAAGCAATAAAATCTGAATTTGATGAGGTGGTTCTTATTAATTGAAGCATTTTATTTCGAATATTCGTCAGTGAAAAAGTTTAACCAAAACAATCTGCTCCACCGCCAACTGAATGGGCTAACCAACAAAATAGCTCCTGCAACTAAAAAAAATGTATAAATGACGGGTGCCTCTTTAGGAATAAATCTTATAGCAATAATCCAGCATAAAATAAAAACCAATACTGAAATTAGGTAACTCATAAGCATGGCACCTTGCCAGAAGCCAAGTTCGCGTTCATATTTTAAATTGCAATTGGGGCAATGTTTGTTCATCGGATTTTTATCAATAAATGCTTTTATGGCATTTACGCGCCACACTTTCCCTTGTTTGCACCTAGGGCACCTGTTTAACATTACGTTTTTAATTATTCTTAGCGCTTTTAATAAAATCATGATTGACTCAATGGGTAATTAAGTTTTTGTTGATTTTGCAATTTGTTGGTTAAATGGGAAGCCAAATATATTAAAGCTTATGGGAAGATTGGTAACCGCTGTTACAGATAGAGCGGTAAACAATGAAATAAGATGCTAGGGAGTCACTAAAAAACAACAAAACTTATTTTTTAGTGACCGGTAAAAGGAGTGTCAAATATACCTACTGCCAATTGTGCCCAAATAAGTAGAAATAATAATACCACAGCTACTCCCAACGCTGTCCTAAGCTTTGTGTTTTTTGCTTTTCTAAGTGTTAGTTCAAGTAAAGAGCCGAATCCAAAAAGTAAGGCTCCTCCAACTAGAAAATCTGCTAAGGTCCAATTAACTTCATTGGTAAACTGCATAGCAATTAGTGGAATCAATAATACAATTGCTGCAATGCTTAGAATAATAGTGAATCTTTTGTTTTGCATGGTAATGAATGTTGATACATCTAATAATGCTGCTAACGTCTAATATAACGATTTTATTTTTGCCTTAAAAGTCAAGGTTTTGTTAAATACCATATTTCTAACTTATTACTCATTAAGTGAAACTGATAAAAGGATTATGGTGTATTGGCAATGTCAGATTCTTTATTGGATTGGTTCCAGTCAAACTCTTTATTTATGAGTTTGAATAATTTTTTATTATGCGGTGCATAAAAATTTTGCAGCTTTACAATGTCATTAAGGTAAAGCTCTTTGTCGTTAATTTTCCCTTTGTTTAACTCAGTCATATTTAGTTTTTCGAAGGGTACACCAACAAAGGATTGAATTTTTTGAGATGTTTTTTCAAATTGATTTTTTAATTCGCTATTTTCAAGAAATAAAATCTGCTCCTTTGGGAAGTACTTCAGGTACTCTTCTATTTGGTAATGATATATTCCTCTTTTTACATAAGAAATTCTGTCCTCAGAAAAAGTTATTTTTTCTAGTTTATCTAAGTCATCTTGCACTGCTTCTGTAAATGAGCGTGGGTCATGAAAGTAGCTATCCTTTCCGGTTTTAAAATGATGATGGTACATGGTCCATGATGAAAAGGCTCTTTCTGTCGGATTTCTTAAAATTAAAATAAGCTTTATTCGGGGATTATACTTGTGCAATCTATACGCTGCCTCAGGATGAAAAATGTATATAGGTGTGGTTTCAAAAACCTTTGATCCTCGTTTTACATTGTGTGGTAATGGAAAATAAGTATGATACTGATATATTCTATTGTGTGAGTACCAATGGTCATCATCAAAAAAGTGAATCTCTTTTTTGTTTGAGCCCTTTATTAAACTGTGCTGATTTAATATATTAAACAGCGATGTAGTTCCTGCTTTCTGTGCACCTATTATAATAAAATCGGGGCGACTGGTGTATCCGATTGCAGATAAAAAATATTTAAACTTAAAACATTTAAATAGTTTTTGAATTTTTAGAATATAGGATTTGCCTCTCATTTGTTCTATCGATTCAAGACAAAAATTTATTGGCATCCCACTCGGTACCCGGTGGAAACAATTGTTCCAGTCTTTTCTCCATCTCATCAGCTATCAATGCACTATTGCCGCCTTGTTTAGTTAGTTTTCTAATAATATTCCGATAGCTTTCTTCATCACGGTCTTGACTTAGCTTAAATACATTCTCTAATTTCTCTACTTTCAACTCAATGCCAACAATTGCGGGTAGCATTTTATCTAAATACTCTTTTGGCAAATTATCGAACACCGTTGGTGACTTTGAGTCGTCCTGTTCAAAAAGCAGTGTAAGTTTTTTCATGAAAGAAATTAACCCTTCGTCAGTCATAAACTCAATGTTTCCCTGTATATGCACACTCATATAATTCCAGGTTGAACCCGATTGAGGATTTGTGTACCATGAAGCACTTACATAAGAACTGGGTCCTGTGAATACGGCAAGTGCATTTTTATTCTCTGCAAATGCTTTATGATGATCGGTATTGCGCATTATATGCCCTTGCAGATACCATTCTCCTTCGCGTTCCTCTATAAGTATTGGAACTTGGGTGCCCACTTGTCTGCCGGATGAATCGCTGCCGGTTAAAAAAGCAAATGGATAATCCTTTATGAACTGGTGAAGTATTTTCTTGTCTTCTTCTTTAAAGTATGAGAGGTTGTACATTTTTGGGTTTTGGTAATGCCTGTAATTTTAGTTCATTCCTTTATATATGTTCTTTATGACTTTGTCATCAATTTTATTCAGATATTTTACTCCTGTATTTTTGCCTTTTGAACAGAAGTTTATCCATAGGTAATTGTCATTTATCGTTTCAATCTCTAAGTTAAGTTTACCCTCTGTGAATTGATTAATAAAAATAAACTTAACATTTTTATTAATGCTTTTTATCAGCTCCATGGTGTCAGTAAATGTATCTATGTTCTGATTGGTTGGTAAATTATATTCTTTGTTAAATCCATTTGTCCAACCGGGTCTTTTTTCCCGTTCCTGTATTACGGTGCAAACAAAAAGAATATTTTTACTAGTATCATTTATTAGATCAAGAAATCTCTTTACTGCCCGCTCATAATAATTGTAATCTTCATCAGATTTTAAAGGATTTTTATGGTTAAACAAATTTGAGTGATACAAAGAATGACCGGCTCGGTTATCATTGATTTGAACAATCATGTCTTTATTTAGGAAGGACTGAAATTTATCAGTTATGCTGTGCTTAACAATATCACTGCTTGAAAAAATCCAATCATATGGATAGGACGCATCTTTATTTCCTGTTTCTTTTAAATACCAAGCGCTGTTGCAGTTTTCACCCATAGATACTTTCACGTAATTTGCATCCGATAACCATTCGTTTATTTTATTTCCTGCTTCTGTGGATTTCAATAAAATTTCAGAATTAAAAGACAATGTATTTTCAAGTAGTCCTTTTAATAATTTCTTCATTTAATTATCTCTAAGTAATCGTTCAGTTATCCTCTCTAATTCATATCAGTGCACATCAATGCCATCAAAATAGATTTCTGTTATTGCGGTGTCCTCATATTTATCACCGGGATACACTTCTGTGATTTCAAACTTCATGGTCCAAACGGGTAGTTTCTCCATTTCATCCCAATCTTTTGGATCATTTCCAAGCGGTTTAATTTTAAAATGTTGTTCCGCCATGCTGTCTTCCAAATTGATGTAAGCATAGGCTTTGTCATCAACAGACATTAATAGTTTTTTAACTCTTGAGTTTTCTTTCCAGGCTTGTTCACTTTTAACATATCCGTTTACTACAATTATTTCTGTAATTCTGGGGTTGGTCGGTTGCACATGATAAATTAAATATTCTCCAATTCCATAACCGTCTGCTCCTTCTACCCATGCAGTTTTATAACTTAGGTCATGTGCATTTGATGCAGCATAGGTGTTGCTTTTATTTGGTAAGAGCACTGAAGATGCTGACAAAGAATCTTGACCACCACCACAGTACCAACTACAACCTATTCCGTTTATACTCCAATATTCAGGTAGGTCTATGCCACAGCTGTCAAGAGTAATTGTTTCCTCTTTGGATAGCTTCTCTCTATCAATTTGTCCACTCTTTCCTTTCCAAAACTCTTCGCAGTATTTCTCGTGTTTTAATTGTTCGATTTCTCCTTGAAGAGTTTTGTCAACTGTCCAGCCAAGCTCGGGATGCAGCTCTTGTACCTGTCCGCAAGAGAATAGGGGTAACATGCAAAATATAAGAGTTAGAAATTTCATTTATAATATTAACGTATTACAACCATGATTCGTATTTGCAATATATGTATTGATCGTGGCTTTTTATTTATGGTTTTTATTGTTCTTTGCTATTCAAATATTTTGATCATTAAACCCTTATGTTAAACTCTTTTCTAATTTCAGAAATTGGAGTGTCCATATAGGGTTCAAACTCTGACCAGGGCCATGGCCTGTTCATTTTCTTTGCTCGGAAAATTAACACAGGAACTGAAAATAAGAACTTAAAAATATTGCTTACAAAATGAGCAAATCCAAAATTTCTGGATAGTGCAAACGCATTGGCTTCTTTATATCCTCTGATGTGATTCCAAAACCCTAAGGTTGTGCCGAATATCGTCCAAATTTTTACTGAACCTTCACCGAAAAGAGTAATATCACAACCAAAAAGTACGTGCGCTATATCGTGAGATTGAAAAAAAGATTTGGCTTCACCGGATATTCCTTTTTTATTATGATGGAGGTAGTCTTTGTGCTCTTTTTGAAACTCCTCCAATCCTTGTCTAAGCGTAATGGTTATATCCTTTGTCATTTAAAAATTGCTAATCAATTCTTGGATATGAAATTCTACCAAAGGGAATAACTGTGCATTCATCTTCGGGTGGTATGAATTTTCTTTGATTGTAATATTCAAGTTTAACTCCAATTTGTAAATGCGGATTGGTTGATATCGCATGATTGTTTTGGCTATCACATGACTCATAAAGATCTTTCGTATCATGCGAGAATGTACCTCTTGGAACTGCAGCACAATTGAAAGGCTTGGGAATTAAAACTCCAATGGTAACAACACAGTAATCACCGGGCTTAAGAGTTTTGTTGATGTTATAAGCCGAATCTAAGGGTGAGTTTAAAAATTCATGATTTCCATTAACTATGTTGTTATAAATAGTGGCTGTATCCGGGGTCAGTTTTTCCGGTAATAAGAATACTTTATATTTTTCATGGCCACAAAAAGCCGGAAATTGGTATTCAATGGATAAAGCTAATTGAAGATGAATGGGAATGGTGCTGTCATTGGTAATTATTGCTGTACTATGCACGTAAAAGTGTTTTGCTCCTAAATTGTCTGTAATGGTTGTTCCAAGGTTCGGGCCGTATTCAATGTGAAGTCCGCTTTTGTG
>JABDLV010000260.1 GCA_013001815.1 Bacteroidia bacterium | reverse complement strand
CAATAAAGCCCATCATTCTACCACTTCCCATATCGTTTTTAGCAGACATTGCAAAAACAGGAAACACCTCATGCTTCATCATACCAATTTTTAATCCTTTACGCATTTCATCTTCATCCAAATTTCCTTGCTCAAAATATTTTTCCATCAAGCCTTCATCATTCTCTGCAGCTTTTTCTACCAACTCATTGTGCAGCTTATCTGCTTTTTCTTTTTCATCATCGGGAATAGGTAGTTTCTCAGGTTTCCCTCCGCCTTCAGGAAAGCGATACATAATCATTTTTAGTAAGTCAATAATTTCATTAAACCCTTCACCCGGATTGCGTGGATACTGCATTAAGGTAACGGCACTGCCAAAGTGAGCCTTCGCTTCATCTATTGTATGTTGCCAGTTTGCATTTTCATGGTCAAGTACATTAACAGCAAATATGGTTGGTTTTTGATAGTTGTCAATGGTATCCCAAACAATATCAGAACCTACTTCTACACCTTGTACAGCATTAAGTAAAAACACCACTGTATCAGAAACTCTGATGGAAGAAATTACTTCCCCGGAAAAATCACTCAAGCCCGGTGTATCTATTATATTAATTTTGTAGTCTCGCCATTCGGTATGCAAATTGGTTGCATAAACTGAATAACCTCTTTCATGTTCTACCGAATGATAATCAGAAACGGTTGTCTTTTCTTCTACGGTTCCTCTTCTTTCAATTAATCCTGCTTCAAATAGCATGGTTTCTGCAAGGGTGGTTTTACCGGATTTGGTGCTACCAACCAGAACTACATTTTTGATGTGTTTTTCGTCAAAGGTTTTCATAGGCTTCGGTTTGCATTAAGTTAATAAAAAATAGAACAAGGGTAAAGGGCAAATTCAAAAAGTGCTTATACAAGTTTAACGATTTGAAGCCTAAAATCAAATAGAAAAGTGGGTAAATATTTCTAAAATAAGCCTAAGATTTGGGTTTCCAAAGGGTATTGATGAATCTGTTTTTACTGTCTGTGTAATGATTAACCACTTCAAAACCTGTGTTATCAGCTAATTTGCTGATTTCATCCAAGGAGTATTTCTTAGAAATTTCTGTAAAAATCGACTCAAATGCTTTAATGGAGTAGCTATTGTTTAATGCCTTAATGAATACGCTTTGATTTGACTTAGAAACTAAATAACTTCTTACTTCGCCACTAAGTGGGTTGTAGGTAGGAAAGAAAATAAAATTATCCGGTTCAAAGTTTCCGCCCAACTCCTTATTTATTCGAACTAAAACATTTTTGTTGAATGATTCTGTAACCCCCTTGCTGTCGTTATATGCCGCTAATATTTTGTTGGGATCTTTTTTCTGATCAACACCAATTAATACGTAATCATTTGGACCGCATTTGCTTTTTAGTTTGCCAAAAAAGTCAATGGCAACACTGGGGGTAAAGTTGCCAATGTTTGAACCTAAAAACAGTATAATATTTCTGCTGTTGCTACTTTGTTTTATGTTATCAAATGCTTTAAAATAATCCGCTTGAATAGGGGTAACACTTAATTTTGGTATTTCTTGCGCTAATTTTTTATGTAGAAAATCTAAAACGTTGCCCGAAATGTCTATCGGTATATAATTGAAATTGGCATTCTTGTCTACAAAGTGATTTAATAAGACCTTAGTTTTGTAAGCATCTCCTGCTCCAAACTCAATTAAATTAAAACGATCTACTCCTTTGCTAAACGTATCATGCCATTCCTCTTTATGAAGAGTGAATGTTTCATACTCACTACGGGTAAGGTAGTACTCCTCTAAATTCATAATCTGCTGAAACAGGATGTCACCCTTTTCATCATAGAAATACTTTGATGAAAGATATTTGGGATTGGATTTTAATCCGGCATCAACATCTTGTGCAAATTGAAATTTATTCTTTGGGATAGCGGTATTTTTATTTGTTGTTAAACTCAAAACGGATTTATTATTTAGCTAATCGTATTCCTGTAAATTGCCATCGCTTATCGGGATGGAAAAAATTGCGATATGTTATTCGGAAATGGTTGGCAGGAGTAGCGCAAGATCCTCCTCTTAGCACCATCTGGTTTACCATAAACTTTCCATTGTATTCACCAACGGCTCCTTCTGCAATTTTAAATTTAGGGTAGGGTAGGTAGGCGCTGTTTGTCCATTCCCAAGTATCTCCCAGCAATTGATTCGCATTGTTTTCTTGTGCAATAGGATGAAAATGCTGAGCATCTAAAAAGTTATTCTCGGGTTTTATTTCATTTGCAAAATGCCTGCAAGCAACTTCCCATTCAAATTCAGTGGCTAAGCGATTGCCAGACCATCTGGCGAAAGCATCTGCTTCATAAAAACTCACATGAGTTACCGGTTCATTCATATCAACAGGCATACAACCTCCTAAAGTGTAATAATGCCATTCTCCATTCTTTATAAACCAGTATTCAGGTGATTGAATATTATTTTTATGCAGCCAATCCCAACCTTCTGCCAACCAAAAATTAAATTTATCATATGCACCGGCTTTCATAAACTCCAAGTATTCTGCATTGGTGATTAATCTATTTGCAATAGAGAATTCTTGCAAATAGACTTTGTGCTCTCCTTCTTCATTGTCAAAATGAAAGTTTGGTCCATTATATCCAATCGGATATACATCTTCATCAATCTCATTAAAGTTTAAGCTGCTTGGTGGCTTGCTGAGATCTTTATTTATTTGTGTATAAGCAGGCTTTAAAGGGTTTGAGTAAAGAATATATTTGAAATCAGTAATAAACAACTCTTGATGTTGCTGCTCGTGGTTTATTCCCAGCTCTAAAAGATTTAAAACATCTTCATCATAATTGCCTTCGCTTAAAAATGACTTAATGTGTTTATCTACATATTCGCGGTATGCAAACACTTTTTTAAGTTCCGGTCTACTCAGATTTCCTCGTTGATCACGTAATACTCGTTCTCCAATCGTTTCATAATAGCTGTTGAATACAAAATTGAAGTTGGTATCAAATACCTTATAATTGGGATTATGTGCTTTTAGAATAAAGGTTTCGAAAAACCAGGTGGTATGTCCTAAGTTCCATTTAGGAGGGCTTACATCAATAATGGGTTGGGGA
Source organism: Bacteroidia bacterium (assembly GCA_013001815.1). Lineage (GTDB taxonomy): Bacteria > Bacteroidota > Bacteroidia > AKYH767-A > OLB10 > JABDLV01. The sequence goes on along the minus strand of JABDLV010000260.1, from coordinate 3,722 downwards.
ATGAAATCCTCCGGCATTAGTGGCGAAACCAATTCCATGGTTTTTTTTCGGACTTCAGAATATTTCTGAGCTATGTTTGTGGTGAGTTCCATCAATAGAGTTCTTTAAATATACAACTACTATTGCATAAAACGAAAAAAGCAACCAATTATGGCTGCTTTTCGATAAAAATTAATGTAATTTTTAGACTACACCATATGCAATTGCTGCATCGGCAACTTTTACAAAACCTGCAATGTTTGCGCCTTTAGCGTAGTTCACATAACCATCTTCTTCTTTACCATATTCCACACACTGCTCATGAATACGCTTCATAATTTCTTTCAATTTTTTCTCGGTTTCTTCGCGAGTCCATGACATACGAATACTGTTCTGTGTCATTTCTAAACCTGAAACGGCAACACCACCGGCATTAGCCGCTTTGGCAGGACCATAAAGAATTTTTGCTTGTTCAAATACTCGAACACCATCTATGTTGGTTGGCATGTTAGCACCTTCGCCAACAGCAATACATCCATTTTTAATGAGTGCTTCTGCATCCTCTTCTAATATTTCGTTTTGCGTTGCAGAAGGAAATGCAACATCACAAGGTACATTCCAAGGTTTTTGTCCGGCAAAGTATTCAGACCCCGGCCATTTATCTGCATACTCAGAAATTCTTCCTCTTCTTTGGTCTTTCAGTTTTTTTACCCATTCAATCTTTTCATGAGTAATTCCGTTTTTATCATAAATAAATCCAGCTGAATCTGAAAGAGTAAGAACCTTACCACCCAGTTGGTTTATTTTTTCAGCAGTGTACTGAGCAACATTACCCGAACCGGAAATGATGCAATTCTTACCTTCGATGGAATCACCTTTGGATTGAAGCATTTCTTGAACAAAGAAAACGCATCCGTAACCCGTAGCTTCTGTTCTAATTAAACTACCTCCATATGCTAATCCTTTTCCGGTTAGTACACCAGAAAACTCATCGCGCAATCGTTTGTACTGACCAAACATGTATGAAATTTCTCTTGAACCAACTCCAATATCACCGGCTGGTACATCACAGCTTGGTCCAATGTGTTTGTGCAACTCAGTCATAAACGACTGGCAAAAACGCATTATTTCTTTATCTGATTTTCCTTTAGGATTAAAGTTTGAACCTCCTTTACCAGCACCAAGTGGAAGTGTGGTTAAGCTATTTTTGAATATCTGTTCAAACGCTAAAAACTTCATTATACTTAGGTTTACAGATGGATGGAATCGAAGTCCACCTTTATAAGGACCAATAGAGTTGTTAAACTGAACACGATAACCACGGTCTGCTCTTATATTTCCTTCATCATCTTCCCAGCTTACTCTAAAAACAATTATTCTATCCGGTTCAGTTAACCGTTCTAAAATGTAGTTGTCTTTATATTGTTTGTGATCTATAATGTATGGAATTACAGATTGCACGAATTCTTCAACCGCCTGGTGAAATTCAATTTCATTCGGATTACGTTTTTTTAATCCGGACATAAACTTTTCTATTTCTTGTTTATGTGATTCTTTTATAACTGAAGTTGACATAATGTTTAATTAAAATTTGCTAGTTATTTAACCAAGCATCATATAATGATTCTTGTTTTTCTGTTCTATTTTTGAGTTTTTCAATTACGTAATTTACACTATTATCTATTTTAAGCTTAACAGGAATAGTGAAAGTTTTTGCATCTCTGCTGATTAAAACTTGAATTACATCTCCCGCATTTTTACGGGAAATTAAATCATTTAGTTCATTCATGCTGTTAATTCTGTAATTATCTATCGACATTATTTCATCATTAACATTAAGCCCGCTTTCATAGGCAGAAGAATGGCGATCTGTTCTTGTTAGGATTAGCTTCCCGTCTTCAACTTTTGTCCTAATTCCCAACTTGGTTTTCTTACTATTTGAGCGTAAGTTAGTTATGTGCAGGCCAAATGGATTTAGAAATGAATCGAAATCTATTCTTTTGGTACCATAAACATAATCCCGAAAAAAAGCGCTTTGCTCTGAGCCACAAATAGACGCTACTTCTGCTTCAAATTCTTCATCTTTATATCCACGATTTTCTTTGACGTAGTATTTTTGGTACATATTGCTCATTAAATCATCCAGGCTTTTTTCCCCATTTGTTTCCTTGATAATGAGCAAATCCAACATTGCAGCTACCACCTGGCCTTTTGTGTAGTATGAAATATTGGTGTTTCCACTATTTTCATGCGGATGGTAGAATTTAATCCAACTGTGCATGCTCGATTCACTTAATGATTGAACATCGGTAGCAGGTGAATTCTCTACACGGTTTATTGATGAAGTTAATTTGCTTAAGTATTCTTGTTTAGAAATAAAATCACCTCTTAACATTAATAACTCATCATAGTAACTTGTTATGCCTTCCATTACCCAGAGTTGAGTAGTGTAATTTTCTTTAGTGTAATCAAAAGGACCTAAGGCTTCAGGTCTTAATCTTTTTACATTCCAGAGATGAAAATATTCATGGATAGCTAAATTGATAATTCTTAAATAAGCAGAACGTGGTTCATAGCTCCATCTGTCTACTTGCAAACTTGTGCTATTGCTGTGTTCCAGGCCACCACCTCGGTTGTTGGTGTTTTGAATAATGTAGGTGTATTCTTTAACCGGGATGTCACCAAATACATCTTTACAAACTTTTGCAACAGTGGCAAAGTCTGTTTTAATTTTTTCAATGTCGTAATTGGCTTCCCCAACCATGGCAATGATATGATTTACACCCTCTGCTTTAAAACTAAATATGTTTTGGTTTCCAATTTCAATAGGGCAGTCAGCAAGTTCATCGTAGTTCTCCGCAGAAAACGCCCACTTATTTTTTTTATCAATCTTTAAGCCCGTGTTAATTTCTTTCCAATTACTATTTGGTACAACCGTTAGCGTGTGCTCTCTGTCTTGCATTCCTTCTGCATACATAAATATGGATGTTCCATTTAGGTATGCATGGTCTGCATTGATGAAACTTGTTCTTACAGAAAGCTCATAAGCATAAACACGATAACTAAATTCTATTTTAGACTTTCCTTTTGTGTTTACTAGCCAAGTATTTTTGCTGGTTACTTCCACATCCAATTCACTTCCTTGTTCGTCTTTTGCCACAATTGCTTCTGTGTGCTTTGAGAAATCTCTTACTTTATAAGAACCTGGAGCCCAAACCGGCATAACAATTTCTAAATCATTGCTACTTAAATTATCTATCACCATTTCCACATCCACATAATGTGTGTGCGGTTCAGGAAATTCAAGAGTGTAGTGAATGCTTCCGTTTTGTGCGAAACAATGACCGATTAAACCAATGTATATAATTACAAAAGAGGCTAGTATTTTTAATTTTTGCATGAAATAATATTCGAATTATTGATAAGTAAAATTGAAGGCATTAATTTAATAATAAATTCAATTCATCATTAATTTTGAGGTTTCTTTTTGAATCTTCACCAGGCAATCATATAATTGTTGAGCAGGATCTTCGGTGTTTATTAAATCATTGTATTTTATAACAAATCCTTTGAAAGATTTGTCATACCAGTAAAGGGGCGAATCTACTGAAATGTCTTTCATCTCATCGGGTAATGGATAAGCAGTAATATAAATGTATGCCTCTGGGATGGATTCATCTCCCGTAGAAAATCCAAAATTCATTTGTTCATCAGCATTTTCTTCATCATTCACATCTACACCA
>JABDLV010000258.1 GCA_013001815.1 Bacteroidia bacterium | reverse complement strand
TGGAAACAAAAAGCTCTTTGCAACAAAAAAGGATGTAAACACATTGGATGAGGCAATACAAGGAACAGACGTATTTATAGGTTTATCTAAAGGGAACATTTTGAGCGGTGAAATGCTTCAACAAATGAATGACAATCCGGTTGTTTTTGCTTTAGCCAACCCTATTCCGGAAATTTCTTATGAAGTGGCAATGGGTGCAAGAGAGGATGTAATTCTTGCAACCGGCAGGTCAGACTATCCCAACCAGGTAAATAATGTACTTGGGTTTCCATTTATTTTTAGAGGGGCATTAGATGTTAGAGCCACTCAAATCAATGAGGAAATGAAACTAGCTGCAGTTAAAGCCCTGGCACAGTTAGCAAAAGAGGATGTACCTGAAATAGTAAATCTTGCTTACAATGCTAAAAACATGAGTTTTGGAAAATCATACATTATACCAAAACCATTAGATCCTAGATTGATTTCTGTCGTGGCACCTGCAGTTGCAAAAGCAGCAATTGAAAGTGGAGTGGCACAATTAGAAATGAGTAATTGGGAAAAATACAAGCATGAGTTAGAACAGCGAATGGGTTTAGATAGTAAACTGATTAAAGTAATTACGAATAAAGCAAAACAAAACCCGCAACGCGTAGTTTTTGCTGAAGCAGATACGTATAAAATATTAAAAGCTGCTCAAATTGTCCTTACTGAAGGGATTGCAATACCCATCCTTTTGGGAAACAAAGAAAAAATTGAGGATTTAATTAAGGAAAACAATTTAGATTTAGGTGACACAAAAATTATTGATCCTAGAACTGAAACAGATAGCTGTAATTATTTTGGTGAGATACTATTTGAAAAACGAGCCAGACGCGGATACACTTTGTATGAAGCAAAGAAGAATATGCGCGAAAGAAATTACTATGGTGCAATGATGGTTGAAACCGGACAAGCAGATGCGCTCATCAGTGGATTAACCAGAAAGTATGCAGATACCATTAAACCGGCTTTAAGAGTAATTGGAACACAAGAGGAAGTAAAAAAAGTGGCCGGGATGTACATTATGGTCACAAAAAAAGGCCCAATCTTTTTTGCAGACACCACTATTAATATCAATCCTTCCGTGGAGGATTTGGTTGAAATTACTGTGCTATCGGCCAAAGCAGTACAGCAATTCAATATAAAGCCAAGAATAGCATTGCTTTCCTTCTCAAACTTTGGCTCTAGCGAAGATCATGAGTCTTTGCGTGTTAGGAAAGCTGTTGAAATCCTTCATAAACAATACCCAAGTCTTATTGTAGATGGTGAATTACAGGCTAACTTTGCCTTTAATCCTCAGTTAATGCGAGAAAACTTTCCGTTTAGTGAACTTGCGCAACAAGGGGCGAATACATTAATTTTTCCGGATTTGCATGCAGGAAATATTGCATATAAACTGGTGCAAGAAATGGGATCTGCAGAAGCAATTGGTCCGGTGTTATTAGGAATGAATAAACCGGTACATATTTTACAATTAGGTAGTAGCGTTAGAGAAATTGTAAACATGGTAACCATTGCAGTGGTGGATGCACAATCTCGTAAATCTGAAAAATCGTTAGAGTTAGTTTAATAATATGTTTGATTACTTAAAAGGAAGTTTTACGCAGTGCCAACCAACACATGTAATAGTTGAATGTAATGGGATTGGATACCATGTACATATTTCTCTGAATACTTACGGTAAAATAAAGGATCTAAAAAGCGGTACCATCTATATACACTTTCAAGTAAAAGAAGACTCGCAGTCTTTTTTTGGTTTTTATGACGAAAGTGAAAGAAGTTTATTTCGAAATTTAGTGAGCGTTTCTGGTGTAGGAGCCGGAACAGCTAGAATGATTTTATCATCTATTGCGCCCGAAGAAATAGTGAGCATCATTACGAATGGAGATGCGCCAACGCTTCAACGGGTAAAAGGCATTGGAGCTAAAACAGCACAGCGTATTGTCATAGATTTGAAAGATAAATTGAAAAAAGGCGAATCTGAAGCTAAAATTAACATTCCCTCATACAATACTGCTTCTAATGAAGCGTTAACTGCCTTGATTACATTAGGTTTTGCAAGAAATACAGCGCAACGGGCTATAGAAAAGGCCATTAAGAGTAGTGGTTCAGAGCAAAAAGTAGAAGATTTAATAAAGGTCTCATTGCAACACTTATAATGACTAAAAACCATTTTTGGATTATTACGTTTTATGTAAGCTT
>JABDLV010000253.1 GCA_013001815.1 Bacteroidia bacterium | reverse complement strand
ACGTTATTATAATCACGCCTGCTCCATTCTATAAATACATTCTCACTTCTATTCTATTATTAGGATTAAATGGTTTTGTGTTCGCTCAATCAGAAAGTGCTGCTCTTCCTAATCAAGTGCAGCTAGAGAATACTATTAATCAGCTTTGCGATAGCATACAAAAAGCAAAAACAGATGAAGTGCGAACTGCCGCAAATGATTCCTTAAAATCAATTTTTAATTCCCTACTTCAAAATCCAGAAAGTTTTAACCTGGTATATGAGACTATTGATAAGGTAAGCATCATTTCATCCGATGATAAAAAACTAAGATTGTATAGCTGGGTTTTACCTGCAACAGATGGAAGTGTTTATAAATACAACGGCTTTGCTCAGTTTCAAAAAAGCAAAAAACATAAAATGAGATTTTATGAGTTCACTGAAAAACCAATATTAAACAATGAAGAGGCAGAAAAAGAAAAAACAGATAATGCCAATTGGTATGGTGCAGTGTACTACAAAATAATTGATACCGGCAAAAAGAAAAAACGCTATTACACAATATTAGGTTGGCATGGCAATAATTTAAAAACCACCACTAAGCTTATAGATGTGATGCAACCTCGTAGCAGAAACATAAGCTTTGGAAAGTCGGTTTTTAAAAGTAAAGAAGGAACGAAACAACGCATCATTTTTGAATACAATTTTAGAGTGAGCATGTTGTTGCGTTATCAAAAAAATAAAAAACGCATTGTATTTGATAATATTGCACCTGCAGATTCGAATCAGGTTGGTAGTTATGAAAACTATGGCCCGGATTTATCTGTAAACTCCTATAATTATAAAAAAGGCAAATGGTATTTTGAGAAAGATGTGGATGCCCGTAACACGTTTAAGAATAGCGGGAAAGTTCCGGAAGACATGAAATCTCGTGACCTGCATAATCCAAATAAGCCGCAGGAATAGGCTTCATTTGTCCGAATTGCTTAATTGGCTTTTTTATATCTTGCAGCCAGTATTTAACCTGATTTTTACGAAGAAAACCTTTAATAATGAAGTACAATTTTAGTGCAGGGCCTGCTCACTTAGCCCCTGAAGTGATAAAAGAAGCAGCCAACGGAATATTGGACATAAACGGTTCAGGATTATCGCTTTTAGAAATATCACATAGAAGCAAAGATTTTATGTCGATAATGGATGAAGCTGTTGCTTTAACAAAAGAATTACTGAATGTGCCTGATACCCATGAGGTATTGTTTTTAACAGGTGGTGCCAGCACCCAATTTGCCATGATTCCTTATAACCTATTGCCGGAAGGCGGAACTGCTGTGTATGTAAACACCGGTGCTTGGGCAAAAAAAGCAATTAAAGAAGCCAAGCGTTTTGGTAATATAAATGTGGTTGCTTCTTCTGAAGACAAAAACTTCAATTACTTTCCTAAAGGATATACCATTCCAAGTGATGCAAGTTATTTTCACATCACTTCAAACAATACCATTTTTGGTACGCAAGTGCATGATTTCCCCGAAAGCCCGATACCGGTTGTTTGCGACATGTCATCTGACATATTGAGCAGACCCATTGATGTTTCAAAGTTTGATATTATATATGCCGGTGCACAAAAGAATTTAGGTCCGGCCGGTACAACCTTGGTAATTATTAAAAAAGATGCAGCTGCACGCAGTGGCAGAGACATTCCTACCATGTTAAATTATCAAACACATATTGATAAGGGTAGTATGTTCAATACTCCTCCAGTTTATGCCATTTATGTAAGTATGCTTGCCATGCGTTGGTTAAAAAAATCTGGTGGTGTTGAAAGCATTCAAAAAAGAAATGAAGAAAAAGCTAAAATGCTTTATAACGAAATAGACTCTAACCCATTATTTACAGGTACTACAGCTGTAGAAGACCGTTCATTAATGAATGTTACTTTCTTGTTAACTAAGCCTGAATTGGCTGATGAATTTTTAAAAGCAGCTACAGAAGCCGGCATTAGCGGCATTAAGGGACACAGAGATGTAGGTGGATTTAGAGCATCTATTTACAATGCCATGGAAGTGGAAGGAATTGAAAAACTTATTTCTGTAATGAAAGAGTTCTCATTAAAAACAGCATAAATCTAAATTTTAATAAAAGATATAAAAGTATGGCACGCGTTTTAGCAAATGATGGAATTGATGATTCTGGTAGACAAATTTTAACTGAAGCCGGAATTGAAGTTGTAACTAATAAGATTGCACAAGAAAATTTAAATTCTGAATTAAAAAATTTTGACGGAGTATTAGTTCGCTCTGCTACTCAAATTCCAAAAGACATTATTGATAGCGCACCTTCACTCAAAGTAATAGGACGTGCAGGTGTTGGAATGGACAATATTGATGTAATTTATGCCAGAGAAAAAGGCATACGAGTTGTAAATACTCCGGAAGCTAGTAGTGATTCAGTAGCAGAACTGGTAATGGCCAACATGTTCACTATTGCAAGAGGCCTGCATATTGCAAACCGTAAAATGCCTAAAGAAGGTTCTGCAATATTCAAGGACTTAAAAAAGGATTTATCCAAAGGTGCAGAATTGCATGGTAAAACTTTGGGTATTATTGGATTTGGTAGAATTGGAAAAGCCCTGGCCCGCATGGCTATTGCACAGGGCATGAAAGTGATTACATATAGCATAGAAGGACAAGATGTAATGATTCATTTAAAGCAACTGGATCATTTAGGAATTGATCCTGTTAAAGTGAAAGTAAACGCATATTCAAAAGACACTGTATTAGAAAATAGTGATTTTTTAAGCCTTCATGTTTCTCATGCAACTGGAAGCCCTGCACTTATAGGAAAAGAAGAGCTTTCTAAAATGAAAGATGGATCATACATTATCAATGCATCCCGAGGAGGTGTTGTAGATGAAAATGAATTAATTAAAGCTTTAGACAGTGGTAAAATTGCTGCTGCTGCGTTAGATGTTTTTGAAAATGAACCTACTCCATCAAAAAAAATTCTTAATCACCCCAAAATTTCTTTAAGTCCACATATTGGTGCATCAACCAAAGAGGCACAAAAAAGAATTGGAATTGAAATTGCAAATAAAGTAGTACAAGCATTAAACAAGTAGCAGAATGGCGGTATTAAAAGCGTTTAAAGGAGTAAGACCGGTAGAGAATAAGGCAAAAGAAGTTGCCTCTCGCCCTTATGATGTATTGAACTGTGAAGAAGCCAGAAAAGAAGCTGAAGGACTCCCTTGCTCTTTTTTGCATGTTGTCAAACCTGAAATTGATTTACCGGATGATATTGATCCGTATTCTGATCAGGTTTACAATAAAGGAAAAGAGAATTTTCAGGAAATGTTGGATGATGGCATTCTATGCCAGGACCAATACGATCATTTATACATCTATCAGTTAACAATGGATGGGCAAACACAAACCGGTATTGTAGGTTGTTGCTCCATTGATGATTATTTCAATAATGTGATAAAGAAACATGAGCTTACCCGTCCGGATAAAGAAGAAGACAGAAAAAATCATGTGCGAACAGGTAAGATGAATGCCGAACCGGTGTTTTTTTCGTATAAAGCGCAAAAAGAAGTTGATAACATTGTAGAGTCTATTACTAAATCTACACCGGATTATAATTTTACAGCACGGGATGATATTCAACACAAATTGTGGGTGGTTGGAAATGAAGACACCATTGAAAAGCTGGTAAAATTATTTGGGGGTATTGAAAGCATTTATGTTGCAGACGGGCATCATCGTACTGCGGCTGCAGCATTAGTGGGAAAAGAGATGCGTGAAACCAACCCTGACCATAATGGAACTGAGCATTACAATTATTTTATGGCTGTGTTATTCCCGGATAATCAGTTAAAAATAATTGATTACAACCGTGTAGTAAAAGATTTAAATGGATTGAGAAAAGAAGAGTTTTTGAATAAACTGAATGCTTCTTTTGATGTAACTAACCATGGTTCAAAAACTTTTAAACCTACAAAATTACATGAGTTTGGAATGTACCTAGATGAGGAGTGGTATGAACTACAAGCGAAAGATGGAACCTACAATGATAGTGACCCTATTGAAGTATTGGATGTAACTGTGTTGTCTAATCAAATATTAGATCCGGTATTAGGTATAACTGACTTAAGAAGGGATAAGAGAATTGAATTTGTAGGTGGTATAAGAGGTTTGGGAGAATTGAAAAAACGAGTAGACAGTGGCGATATGGCAGTGGCCTTTGCCTTGTACCCCGTGAGCATGCAGCAATTAATAGACATTTCTGATAATGATAAAATAATGCCACCTAAAACAACATGGTTTGAACCAAAACTTAGAAGTGGTTTATTTGTTCATTTACTAAATTAACATGGACGAGTTATTTAACGAAGAAAAGCTAGACAAGCTATTAAGAGAACTGTCGCATTATGATGCTACATTGGTTGCTGTATCTAAAAAGCATACGGTAGAATCAATACAAGCTGTTTATGACCATGGCCATAAAATATTTGGTGAAAACAGGGTTCAAGAGCTTGTTCAAAAGCAACCTGAATTACCTAAAGACATTGAGTGGCATCAAGTAGGTCATTTACAGACCAACAAAGTTAAATTGGTATTACCTATTGCAACACTTACCCACTCTGTAGATAGTGAGCGATTACTAGCTGCAATGAATAAAGAAGCAGGTGCACTGGGTAAAGTAGCTGATTGCTTATTGCAAATTCGTATTGCTAGAGAAGAAACCAAATACGGTTTTATTAAGAACACATTAAAGGCATTAATTGAAAAAGGTAAGTTAGATGATTACCCGAACCTGAACATTAGAGGGTATATGGGCATTGCAACCCAAACAGAAGATGCCAGCCAAATAAGAAAAGAGTATAAAACCTTAAACAAATTTTTTGAAGAATCTCAAGAAGATTATAAAGACAAATTTCCAAATTTTGATATTCTCTCTATGGGTATGACAGATGATCATCAAATTGCTTTGGATGAAGGAAGTACCATGATTCGAGTGGGTTCTGCAATTTTTGGTCCAAGAGATTAATATGAAAAGAGTACTTTTCGTTTGTGTAGAAAATTCGAATCGAAGTCAAATGGCAGAAGCCTTTGCCAAAATGCATTTTTCAAACTCATTTGATTCATACAGTGCCGGTTCAAAAGCCAGTGGAGTTATCAATCCAAAAGCAATACAAGCTATGAAAGAATTGGGCTATGACCTTCACTCCCACTCTTCAGTTGCGGTTGATCATTTACCCGATGTAGAGTTTGATTTTGTAGTTGGAATGGGGTGTGGAGATGAATGTCCTTATGTACCAGCAAAGCAGCGTATAGAATGGGATATACCGGACCCAAAACATATGGAGCCGGAAGATTTTAATCAAATTAGGGACTTGATAGAAAGAAGAGTTAAAGAATTATTAAGTGCAAACCTTAGTAATTAGGTTAAATTTCCATTAAAACAATCAAATCTTACAACAATACCTCAGAATATAATAATGAGTGTTTTACCTGCTGAATGCTTTTTCCTTAAGACTTCACTGTATATTAATTCATTACGAACTGATCCATTATCAGTTAATTCAAAAAAGTCTGCATTTTAATAAAGGTTCTTACTTCTGTGCTTTCTCCGTTCTATAACTAAGAAAATTTGTACACCCTGATGTAAATTTGCAATGAAATAAAATTGCTCATTCATGTACAGAATATTACTTAATCTGATTTTTGGATTATGTCTTCTTGTTTTTATACCCGGTCAAAATACCTTGTTAGCTCAATGCCCAACATCAATTGCAGGTATGAGTAACGGAAAAAAATTAGATTTAACGGGAGTCTCTTATACAAGTATTACTGATATTGATATCTCTGGTTCTGTAATAGCTACAAATAAAACACTTGATGGAAGTGACAGAACAACGCCTGACGAACCAAATAATACCTTTGATCCATGTTTTGATACCGGTAATGAATGTACTTTAACTTTCACACACAGTGGTGGTACTAGTGTATGTGTATATGATGAAACGGGTTCCAGGGCAAACCCATTGCCAATAGAATTAATGCACTTTGGCGTAAGCCAAACAAATAATAAAGTTGTTGCCACCTGGCAAACAGCAACTGAAATCAATAATGACTTTTTTACATTAGAAAAATCTACAGATTTAAAAACTTGGGAAATAATTAGCACAGTGCAAGGAGCCGGAAATTCAAATGTCACTTTAGAATACAGTACTTTAGATGATAATCCAATTCAAGGAGTAAATTATTACCAGCTAAAACAAACAGATTCTGATGGCAAGTTTACATATTCTAAAATTGCATCCATTAACTTTAAAGTTAGTGATCTGAAAGATGATAGATTAAATATATTTCCAAATCCAACAAATGGACAAGCCATAAATGTTGCAATGAATAATATGAATGGAATGTTTGATTTAAAGGTGATAAACATATTAGGAGAAGAAATATATTCTGAGTCTAATTATGTTTATAAAGAAACAGGATTAAAATCTATCCATTTTCAAAACAAACTCAGTTCCGGTATCTATCATGTTATAATGGTATCAGAAAGTTCAATTACCACTCAAAGCTTTATTGTAAATTAAAACAGACAACCTTATTTGCAATTAAAATACTGCCCATACAATTGCTTTTGTAAATAATTTACTGAATTAACAGTTGCATCATCTTCTCTTCTAAATTCCATTTCATTTTTAGCAAGTCTTAGACTAATTTGGTTAGTATTTACCCCAAAAACCAAATATACTATCTTGTACACTCAGATTTATATGTAATGAACTACATGTAAATGAGTGATTATTTTATTCATTCAACTTAAAGTAAAATAATACAATGGATAGTAAAAAACATCTGAAGCCTTTTACACATAAGCGCTATATTTTCTTTGCCCTCATTTTAATTCTACTAGTTTCCTTTAACACACTTGCAGATTTTAAAGAGAGCGACAAAAAGCTAGAGCGGGTTTTTAAAAAAATTGGCAAGGAGGTTCAAATAAGCCATGTATTGCATCTTGGAAAAAAATTGAGGTATTACTCACCTGAAAAAATAGATGCAAGCAAACCAAGTATTATTTTTATACATGGAGCACCTGGTACCGGGGGTAATTTTATGGATTACCTAAAGGATGAAGACCTAATAAATAGTGCAAACCTTATTTGTTTAGACCGGTTAGGTTATGGATATTCAGATTTAGGTAATGCAGTCACTTCTATAACTGAACAAGCTGAAAGCATTTACGCCATCATTCAAAAACACAAACTAAAAAATGTAACCCTTGTAGCATGGTCTTTTGGAGTGCCAATTGCGGGTAAAATGGCAGCAATGTATCCGGAGATAAATCATAGCGTTTTAGTGGCTGGTGCTGTTTCTGCAGAACATGAAAAATATTTTAAACTTGGCAAATTAGCACACTGGAAATCTACTCGATGGATGATGCCTAAATCTTTTCGCGTTGCTGATGATGAAAAGAGCACCCACGAAGAAGAACTAACGAACATGCAAGCGGATTGGAGCAAGATAAAATCAAAAGTAACATACTACCATGGCACTAAAGACTGGATAGTACCTTATGATAATATGACTTTTATTAAAGACAATGTGAATAATGAAGTGCTAACTGCTAAAATAATTGAAGGCGAGGGTCATTTTATTATTTTTTCAGAATTTGAAGAAATTAAGTCTCGCTTGTTAAATTTTATAACAAACGGTTAAAGCTTTTTATAAACCTTTTTAGGAATCATTTTTAATAGTTGCTCTTTTAGTTTTTCATCCTTTTCTAAAAAGAACCAATCTCCATATTCAGGGTTATTGATTGCAAACATTTCCTTGTTCGCAGTAATTTTAAATGTTTCCGTTTCCCGGGTATAGGAAACATTTTCCTCACCATACATCTCACTAAATATCGCAGACATAAATTCTATCATTGTGCCATCATCCTCTGCATCATCTTCATCCTCAAAATTTAATTGCATCATCATATCGAATTTATAATCTAGCAATACATACTTAACATCATCTAATACCATTTCCTTAGAAATGCTTTTTATTTCAGAATTCGCAAATCCCAATTTAATTTCAGGATCATTAAACGTTTTTTCAATTTCCTTCAACATCAGTTCTCTTGGAAAAATATCGAAGAATTGTGGATACAAATAGTCGAATGATCCATCAATATCCATTTTCTCAGTGTAAGAAAAATATTCTTTAAATCTTTCTGTAATTTTGGCATCATTGGTTTGAGCAATACTGCTAAATGCAACACCAAAGCTCACTGCAAATACTATTAAAAACTTTTTCATTTAAATTATTCTAAAATTATCGTTGTTATTATTGTTGTTTCTAAATTAATTATCGAATTAGGGTAATGCTACCCTTTTTCATCATTCGCTTTCCTTCAGGAAATTGATAAGTAAGCAAGTATACATAAACTCCTTGAGGTGCATCCTCTTTTCCCTCAATTCCTGTCCAGCCATTTCTTGGAGATGTTGTTTCAAATACAAGATCTCCCCAGCGATTGAAAATTTGAAATGTATATTCCAAATAACCGCAATTGCTTTTTGGCATTATTATGTCGTTTCTACCATCTGCGTTTGGTGAGAAAGCATTAGGAACATATATGTAACAATTACAATCTTCAAATGCCACTTCTATACTGTCAGAATCAACACCACAATTATTACCTAATTCAATCCAGTAATTTCCGGGTTCATTTATAAATAAATTTTCTGCAGTAGAATTATCCTGCCATAAATAGCTGCCATTTTCAATGGCTGCATTTAACACCAGCGATTTCCCAATACAAATAGTTGTATCAGATCCTAAATTGGCAAAAGGTGCAAAGTCCATGTCCAATACCAATGAATCTAAACTACTGCAATTATCAACAGTAACCTCTACCCAATAAATTCCGGCCGTATCAACAGTTATTGATGAGCCATTAGAATTATCAAACCAATTATAACTTGCGTTTACTTGTGTAGCATCTAAGTTCAGTACATCTCCCTGACAAATGGTGGTATCATTTCCTATATTAACAATTGGATTTGCCGTAAATTCAACGAGCATACTATCTATAAAACTACAATTATTAAAAGTCACCTCTACCCAATATGTTCCCTCTTGTACCATTTGAAAACTTGGCTGAGTGGAACCATTGTTCCATAAATAAGATGCTCCCGGAAATCCAACGTCAACAATCAATTCATCTCCCTGACAAAGGGTTGTGTCATTCCCTATATTAAAAACCGGTAAAGGATTATAACTAATATTCAACGTGTCACTATTAACACAATTGTCAACACTTACTTCTACCCAATACGTACCGGCTTGATTAACCAAGTACGTAGAAGCAAAGGTGTAATTATTCCAAACATATGTTGCATTAGCTAATGTAGCATCAAGCATTAATTCATCACCCTGACACAAGGTTGTGTCATTTCCTAAGTTAACTGCAGGCAATGGTGTGTTTCCTAAAATGAGCGTATCTCGGTTAGTGCAATTATTTACTGTTACATCTACCCAATAGGTTCCCGGTACATTAACTGTGGTAGTCTGATTAATACCACTGTTGCTCCACAAATATGTTCCACCTGCCAGGTTTGCATTAAGGGTAATGCTCTCGCCCACACAAATGGACGTATCGTTTCCTATACTAAACATTGGTATGGGATTATAACCAACAATAATACTATCTGAATCAATGCAACCATTTACTGTTACCTGACAAGAATAAACACCAGCTTGTGATACGTTAAAGTTGGATGATGTACTATTATTCTGCCACAAGTAGCTGCCATTGGATAATGTTGCATCCAACAACAAAACATCACCGTCACAAAGGGCTGTATCATTACCAAAATTAACAATAGGCAATGGGTTATAACTTATATTAATGGTATCTGAATTCGAACAGAGACCTTCGGAAACTTCAACCCAATAGTTTCCACTTTGATTTACAGTAATGGATGAATTCGTGCTGCCGGTGCTCCAATTGTAAATCCCGCTAGGCGAATTTGCAACCAATACCCATAAATCTCCGGCACATAATGTTGTATCCATACCCAAATCAATTTCGGGCAATGCTGTTATATATAATGAGTCAGTTAATGTATCTACATTGGCACCAAAATAAGCTATCAGTGTTACTTCGAAATATCCGGAATCGCTAAAAACATGTGTGGGTTGAAATTGAGTAGTAGTATTATGTATTCCACTTGCAGGGTCTCCAAAATTCCACAATACTGAATCTACCGCTGCAGCATTAAACGTAAAACTTGTAGAATCACCTTCACATAAATTTTGAAATACAAATGGACCGGGTGGACTAATGATTGAATTATAAAATGTTGGCAAGCCATGCCTGCACTCTTGTCCACCTAAATAAAACCCATTAGCCACATAGTTACAGCCGGCACCTAACACATTTGGATTATTAACCACAGCAAGGTATTCTTCACCATAACGCGTTTGATAAATTCTTTGATCGGGCGCTAGCTGAATAGCTCCCATATAATTTGACCATGTAGCAACAGTAAACCTGGAATTAATTATTTGAGCGGGAGTACCGGCATTTAAATCGTACTGCAACAATCTACTTGAAGAACCCGCTGCTTCTGAAATATAAAACACCTGATTGTTAGGAGAAAATTCAACCCCGTAAGGGTCGTCATTCGTAAAACCGGTAAAAGTAATTGGGTTAGAAACGACTCCGGTAGCACTATTAAAGTCAAATAACTCTACATTATTCAATCCCCAATTTGCAGAAGCCAGTTTAGTTCCATCAATATTTGCTTTTAAATACCCTATTGAATTACCTGTTACTCCACTAATGTTTAATCCAACATTACTGGTAACCGGTGTTGTATTTAACCCTGTAGATGTAAGCAAATAACTGACAAAACTATTTGAATTAAATAGATGAGACACTATCCAAAAATCGGTGCCATTGGCATGTGATATAGCAGTTATTTTTTCGCATGTATTACCTGCAATCAATATATTTTTGTTTGCATTGATTCCCCCTAGCCCACCATTTAATGACATATCAACTTCTGAGTAGCACAGTCCGTTAGGACCTACATTATTGTCAACAGTAAATAAATAGTAAATTGTGTTTACCCCGGGCTGTTTTACAATGATAGCCGATTGCGTGCTGCTAGAATTACCCAATAAGCCTGTACCATTAGCCAATGTTGCATGATTGGCATTATAAGCAGTGATACCATCAGTATAAAACAAAACAGAACCGGTGTTATCGCTAATGGTTGCACAACCCTCACCTGTACTTAATGCTCCATTGAGTAAAACAGAAGGTGCACCTCCATTAAAGTCAACTCCGGCATTGTCTCCGAAATACCAAATGTTTGCTTCATTCTGAGCTAACACAGTACCGGAAAAGAATATGAGGATTAAAAAGACTATTAGCCTGCCCATGGTAAAAGTTCTAGTTTTTATTCAATTAGGTTTATTCGAAGGGGTTGGGAAATGTACCTCAATGCAATATGAAATATATAAAAAATAAAATTTTGATGCAGGATATTTTGAGTAAATGCCTGTAAATCCGGGATAAACGACTGAATTTAGCCATTGAGATCAAGTGAAAATGAAAAAAGAATTAAATCTAGTCTTTGAATTCTCTATATAATTCATCTTGATCATACTCCTTTGCCAATCGTTTTAACTCATTTATTATTGCTGGTTTTTGCAATTTCCATCTCTCAGGTGAGCTGTAATCTTGTTTATCTTGAATAACGTTTTCATAATATACTCTTGATATATGATTAGCTTTTTCTGTTTCATCAGTCCTGTAATACAGTTCAATAAAACCAAGCATGGTTAAATCATACGGAGCATATTCATCAGGAAAATGAACTATGCAAGAATCTAATACGGCAACAGCAGAATCTTTTTTGTTCTCATCTAATAATTTAATAGCTAGTCTGCGATTTAAGTTTCTGTAGTTCATTACCTGTGAACGTTCATGCTTTGTACAATTCTCATTCATTTCCCAGTTAAATTTATTCATGATATTATCATACATTTTTAATGTATTAACAGATTCATAATCATCAATTTTTTCTAACCTGTTTTCTCCCAACAGTTTTACAAATCCTATGTATTGCAAATAATGATCTAATCCTAGAAAGTGTTTTTTGTATAAGGTAACTGCAAAGCAAACCGGTCTATTCCATTTATTGGTATGCAACATATCCAACATTGCAATATCACCTCTTTGTAAATAATCCACATCTAATGTGAATTCAATATCATTTTCACCGGCATTTAATTTGAATTTATTTGTTGGAATATTTAATACGTAATTCCCTTTAACACTCAATTTGGCATGACTTGTATCTTGTAAATAATCATTTAAACTGTCCAAATCAAATACTAACGTATCATCCACTCCCAAATATGCATAATCATACAACCTTGATTCAAATTGATCCATTGAAATGGATAATGGATATGCCGGGGCTTCCAAAACTTGCTGTTGAATGTTGTAAATATATCTATAGGTGCTTAATAAGCTTACATTCACCACTAACACATCTGTTCTATAACTGTCACGCGCTTGAACATACAGCAATGGATAAGTATCATTATCTCCATTGGTAAATAAGATTGCGTTTTGCGGACATGAGTTCAAATAATTTTTGGCCACTGAAATGTAGAAGTCAGAATACAAACTATCCTTCAGTTCCTTTAAGGCTTCCTCTTCATTTTGAACAATACGTAAATCTAAAAATGCAGTTAAGTGTTCATTCGCCCACTTCAGTCCAATCTCTCCTACAATTGTTTCAAATTCTGGATTCATTTGAACCACCTGCCCAAAATAATCTATAGCCTTGTGAGAATAGTTTCTATAATTCTCTAGTTGCGCATCATTCAACAAATTTTGCCCCTCACCTAAATCATAAGTCCAATCAGGTTCAGCCGTTCCGGAGTTATCATGAAGTAAGTTTGCTGCCAATGATGAATGAACCCTACCTAAAGCATATAAATTAGAATCTGTTAATTCTTCTTTAGAACTATAATACTCAATTACGTCATGCTCATAACCAGTGTAACCGTAGAACGGATACAACTTAAACATGCGAACCCTCCAAGAAGTCATTTGAGCATCGCGCTTTTCTATAAGCTCTAAATGTTCCTTCACAATATTAAAATCCAACTTCTTATACTTCTCTTTTTTCGAACTCCAAAAAAGTTCATTTTTTACCACTATACTTTTATCGTACTTATTGAATGTCGCAACAAACCAACCTTCAGGTCTTTTTTCAAAACGTATATCGTGATTTTCATTTTCTAAATCATCAGAATACATGGAATAAAACGAAGTTACTATGTCACTAAATGAAGGATTTTTTACTTTTTTAGACTTTTGTGAATATGCATCAACAAAAAACAGACTTAGAACCAGTATGATTATAATTTTTTTCATAATGATTTAATCAATTATTATTTCATCAACAAATATCCAGGCATTGCCACCATTACCCAAATGCCATTCAGGACACACGCCATAGTTCTCTGCTACAACTTTGATAAATTTAGTTTTCATTTTAGTGTTTAATGATAGCTCTTGTGTAAAGGCACCGTAGGCATCATCAGCAAATTTATTATTTACTTTTTCTATAAGTGTCCACTGCACTCCATCAGTAGAAGAATAGAAAGAAACATTTTTTGGATACCATATCCATGACTGTATGTCTTGTAAGCAACTTAAACTGATTTTATTTATTTGTTTCACCTCATCAAATGCAATGATTGCTTCCATGTCCTGCCCTTGATATCCTTGCCAGTCACCTGTTCTGAAATTCATTCCACCTCGTAGTTGATCAATTAAGGCATCATTACCTGCAGCCGCGTACTGATTAGCATAAGTTGAGTTCAGTGTAATTTTTTTATCCTTTTTAATTTTATAGAATTCAGCTGTTTCTTTGCTAAACAATTTTTTACCCGGAACAGTTGCCATTGCAGTTATACTGCAACTTTTTCTTACATAAAACGGCTTATCATATTCAAATACTTTCGCTTTTAATTGTTTTCCGGTACCATCAATAATGTATTCCAATTTTACTTCTGGATTAAAATGGGAAATTTCAACTTTTAAGGAGTCTTCAAATGTTTGTGATGCTGATTGAATAACAGGTAAAGACAAATAATCTCGGTTTACAACAGAAACAGGCCTGTACTCTTCTTTGACTCCCCAACTCTTATTTGGAATGCCACCCATTTCAAAAACCAGCTCCCCACCGTTCATAATATTCGTGTGATTTATAAATGAATATGGATAAGTTTCACCATTCAGCGTTACAGATTGTACATAAATATTTTTATCTGAATTATTATTGGCAACTATTTTGAACACATTTCCATTTTCTAGATTTATATTCATCTCTTTTACTAAAGGTGAACCTATGGTATAATAAGGCAAACCCGGTGTAACCGGATAAAAACCCATTGCACTAAATACATACCATGCACTCATTTGTCCGCAATCCTCATTACCGCTCAAGCCATCAGGTGCATTGCTATACATTTCGTCCATTATGCGCCTTACCATTGCTTGTGTTTTCCAAGGCTTACCAACATAATTATATAAGTAAGCCATGTGATGACTGGGTTCATTACCGTGTGCATATTGCCCTATCAATCCGGTGATATCTGACTGATGCCTTCCTCCCATTTCACTGCTGCTATTAAACAACTCATCTAACTTTTTTTCAAACGCTTCATCTCCTCCGTGTAAAGCAATAAGGTCGGAAATATTATGCGGAACAAACATGCTGTACTGCCATGAATTGGCTTCGGTAAAATGAAAGTTTACTTCGGTTGGATCGAAACTGCCAAACCAACCTCCATTTTTTCTAGGCCTCATAAAACCGGTTTCTTTATCGAACAAGTTTCTGTAGGCAAATAAGTGATTTCGCTGCGATTGCAAATCCTGAAACTTATTTAGTGAGTCCTTCATTAATTGAATACACCAATGATCATACGCATACTCCAATGTTTTGGAAACAGATTCGGCCTTAAACTGAGCTTGAACATAATTTTTATTTGGAGTAGTAAAACGTTTTTCTTTATCACCAGCTGAAACCAGCATGGCATCTAAGGCCTCATTCACATTATAGTCACGAATATTTTTAACATAAGCATCAGCAATAACCGATGCAGAGTGAAACCCGATCATGCAATTGGTTTCATTGCCGGCAAGCTCCCATACAGGTAGTAATCCACTTTGCTTAAATTGTTTTAAAAATGTATTGATGAACTCATTAGTTCTTTTCTGCTCAATAATAGTGTATAAGGGATGTGTAGCCCTAAAAGTATCCCACAAAGAAAAAACGGTATAGGTTTTTTGCGTGGTATCTTGATGAATTTTCATATCCATCCCTCTATATCTACCATCTACATCTGAAAATGTATTCGGGGCAATCATGTTATGGTACAAAGCCGTATTAAAAATTATTTCATCATCAATATTTAAGAACTCCCCATTCATTTTCCCTAATGCTTTATTCCATTTGCGAGTTGCATTGTCATAATATTTCAACATAGACCAGTGTGGCGCCTCTGCTAATAAATTGTTTTTAGCGCCATGTTCATCTACTGCGGAAATACCAACCTTCAGTATTATACTATCTCCTTCATTTACATCAAAAGTAAATGCTGCTTTTGTAGAATCTGCATTATTGAACTCAACAGATTTAAACGGTTTAGAAAACTCTGCATAAAAATATACGTGTTGCTCATTTGCCCATGCTTTGGAAATACGTTTTCCACTAACTGAGTTCTTGCTATCTACATTTATGGCATGTTTCAACAACATATCCCTATGTTCTAAATCGAGAATTACATGTGCCTCACCATCTTTCCTAAATGAATACTCGTGTATACCTGTTCTTTCTGTGCACGTTACTATTACCTGAATTTTATAATCAACTAAATAGGCAGTGTACATTCCATCAAATGCATACTCAATCTCTTTAGCAAATCTTGATGCATATCCATTATCCACCCCCTCTTTGTACCCGTTATTAAATTTTATCTCGCCCATTGTTGGCATAAAGAGTATATCTCCATAATCACTTACACCGGTTCCACTTAAATGGGTATGAGAAAAACCATATATAATACTGTCAGAATAATGATATCCGGAACAACCGTCCCAACCTTCTAATCTAGTATCCGGACTCAGTTGAACCATTCCAAATGGAACAGTAGCTCCGGGAAATGTATGTCCATGACCACCGGTACCAATAAATGGATTAATTCGATGCGTTGAAATCATTTGGCCATCTGGAGTTTGACCCATTGAAATTATACCACCAAACAGAAATATTATAATTAAAAAGTATTTCATGCCTTTATTTTATATCCCTGCAATCCGTAATAAATTAAATAGGCCAAACCTAGTAAAGGAATTACGAATGAAAACTGTACTCCTCTACTCTCTATAAACATGCTTTGAAGTAAAGGTATAAAAGCACCACCTATTATCATAAATATTAAAAGAGATGAGCCTTGGCTAGTATACTTGCCTAAATCTTTTATTGCCAATGTAAATATGTTCGACCAACCAATGGAGAAAAATAAACCGGTTCCAATTAGTGACCAGAAAGCTACTTCACCGGATCCAACAATGGCAATAAGTAATAATACCGCATTGATGCTACAGAAAACCACTAAGGAACGAGCAGCGTTTGAACCTGCAAATGCAAATGCAACATAGTTCAAACCTAAATACAATATGTAAATCCAAATCTCTTCAAAGGACATCCACTCTAATGTAAATGAGCCACTGTCTTTTTTAATGGATGTAACAAAATAAATAAACAGAAACACCAGAACAGAAGTAACTGCCATTTTAAAGAGTTTAGCAGCTCTGCTATTTTCTGCATTCAGTGAAATGCTTGCCATTAATCTCCCTATCATTAATCCACCCCAAAACCACGACAAGAAATAATTTGCAGCACTTTCTTCTAAACCCATTATGTTTTCTTGCTTAATGTACTCAACCAGCCATGAACCAACAGACACCTCTGAACCCACATAAAAAAAGATAGCTAGCATACCTAGTGATAAATGCTTGTTTTTTAAAACTGCAAATCCGGATTCAATTTTTTCAGGATTAACAAAAGTTGGCATTTTACTATTTGCAACAAGCATACTCAAGGCTAAAAACACAAATCCATAAATGACATAAGTGGTAGAAACAGATTCTATACTAGCGTTTCCGTCAGAAAATATTTTATAAATCATCAAGCCGCCAATAAATGGTCCAAGCGTTGTTCCCAAAGAATTTAAACCCTGCGCCAAGTTTAATCTACTGGATGAGGTTTGTGGATCACCTAATATGGCAGCATATGGATTGGCGCATATCTGCAAACACGTAACACCTGATGCCAATACAAATAAAGAAACAAGAAATGCAGGATAAGATTCCATCAATCCACTTGGGTAAAAAAGCAAGCAACCAATTCCACATATCGCCAGGCTAATTGACATTCCCCGTTTGTATCCTATTTTGTTTAATGGGTCACTATGAGAAGTCGAAGAAATAAAAAAATAGATAGCTGAGATTATTCCGAAAGCCCCAAAAAAACTAAATTGCACCAAAGAGCGTTGCACCGGACTAAGATCAAAAATGCTTTTAAATGTATTGATTAGTGTATCATTCGATACAGTAATAAAACCCCACATAAAAAAGAGTGAGGTAAGCATTCTAAACGCTTTCTTGTATCCGTCAGTGTTCATTCTAAATAATACCGTGTAAGGAACCTCCTTTTGCACCCAATGCATCTACCCTTTTTTCCACTTCTGGGTCTTTAATTAAATCAGGTGCATGATGTGCTTTCTTTCTGGCATCAATAATTAGAGAACCTTTGCAACCCCAGTGTTTATTCTGAATAAAAGAATTAATTCCGTGCACATCATCTGCAGGATTGCTTCTGGTAAAGGTAACCCATAAAAAATTATTGAGTGTTTCAGATACAAAATCAGCATCATCACATAATACTATTAGCGGAAAACCATTAGCAAATTCTGAATTAGAACCAAGATGATTAGTGAGTTCATCAATTAACTTGTTTGTTTCTTCTTCACTAGAATGACTTGGTCCTTGAATTGCCAATATGCCGGGTTGTACAACCTTTGCATTTGTAATACTGGAAGGAAAATTGACATCCGAACTAAGCTCAGCCCTTAACTCTCTCTTCTTATTTCCAACTGCCGCAATTGCTAATTTAGATCCTCTGTTAATAGATGTACCACTGTAATCCAGTGTATCTATACTGGTGTTGGTATAAAAATGCAAGTCATTTTCCCAATGCACACGCTCTAATACATGTTGCAAGTATTCATCAATATGGTGAATATCTAAAGCCGGGTTGTCTTCCTTATCTATTATAAACAGGAACTTTGCCAGGGACAACTGCCCTTTACCTAAAATATGGTTTGCCAGAGTTAGTAATTCACTGGGTTCTTTCTTATCTAAATAAGGAGTATAGCGTTCACTGCCAATGGCAAGCAATAATGGATGCACACCAGACGCATCTACAGCATGCACTGCATGCAAACCGGGAATTTCATTTGGTATAGCCGAACCGGTTAGTTCATGTATTAATTGTCCAAAGCTGGTGTCTTCTTGTGGTGGTCTACCAACAACGGTAAACGGCCAAATGGCATTCTTTTTATGAAAGACATGCTTCACTTTCATAACCGGAAATGGATGTGCCAAACTGTAGTAACCTAAGTGATCTCCAAACGGGCCTTCAGGTTTATTATCATTTGGATGAACCTCTCCACAAATAACAAAATCCGCATCATTGGAAACTACAAATCCATCCACTACTTTATATCTAAACCTTCTGTTGCCTAGTGCACCTGCGAACGTAAGCTCAGGAATTCCCTCAGGCAAGGGCATTACAGCAGATAAAGAATTAGCAGGTGGCCCTCCAACAAAGATACTCACCTTCATTGGAACCCCTTTTTCATTTGCCATGGTTTGATGTACTCCAATGCCTCTATGTAATTGATAATGCAGTCCTATCTCTTCGTTCAAATCATAATCATTGCCCGATAACTGAATACGATACATTCCAATATTCGATTTCATTATTCCCGGATTATTTAAATCTTCGGTATACACTATTGGAAGTGTAACAAAGGGTCCGCCATCCTCTTTCCAGTTTACAATGGGTGGAATGTCACTAATACTGCAAGTATTGGAAGTTACCGGTGAAGAATTACTTCTTCTAGGCAGTGCTTTTAATCCAAGAAGACCGGTACTTAAATTCTTAAAAGGTTGTTTAATTGCTTTTACAGGATCATTTCTCAGTTCAATTAAATTTTGAACTTTTTCAAACGTATCTCTAAAAATAAATTTGCTTCTTTCAAAAGATCCAAAAATATTAGAAGCAGCTCTAAACTTGCTGCCCTTAATATTTTCAAATAACAATGCAGGTCCTTTCCTATCAAACACACGCATGTGAATTGCAGCGGCCTCTAAATGCGGATCAACTTCTTCTGTAACCCTTACCAAATGGCCATTGCGCTCTAAATCCAATAAGCATGCTTCTAAGCTTTTGTACCCCATATGCTTGCAATTAATTTTTGCTTATGCCTGATAATAATAAGTATTTTTGGTCACCTAAAAAAAACAAAATGCCTGCATTTAAGTTTCCAAAATTAGAACTTAATCAATGGAAAGATACCCGTGACAGCATTCGAACCGTTGCAAAAATTATGGGATTGGTTAGACAATCTTTTACTCAAAAACAAAAGCACTGGTATCATGTAAATGTTAGACCCTCCATTAACGGATTTAGTACTACTCTTTTACATCAACATCATAATCACATATTTGAACTGGAATATAACTTTCATCAACATCAATTAATAGTAAAAGACTATAGTGGAAACCAATATGGTATTGGCATAAATGAAAAAACAGAATCTGATTTTGCCCAAGAAGTGGCAGATGCGGTTAAAACTATTTGCGGAGAAGAACCTGCGCTTGATGATGCGACCAAAAACAGCAATCTTGTTTTGATGTACAATGAAGAACATGCCATGAACTACTATTATGCATTTCTAGAAATAAGCACTGTATTCAATGCATTTAAGCACAGTTTTAAAGAAGAAACCAGTCAGGTACAATTGTGGCCAGACCATTTTGACTTAGCATTGTTGTGGTTTAGTGGCAGAAAAGTGGATGGTGTAGATGTGAATGATGAAGAAAATGCTGATGAACAAATGAATTTTGGATTTTCTACGGGAGATGAATCCATCCCAGAGGCATACATTTATATTACTGCTTATCCATTACCCGATGAGATGAAA
>JABDLV010000252.1 GCA_013001815.1 Bacteroidia bacterium | reverse complement strand
GTATCAAAAGTAGAAAGCGTAGAAGTATTAAAACGCTGCACTTGATTATCTCCGGCAACTTGATAATAAACAAAATTAGTTGCCATGCCGGAAGCAGCACAACCTGTTGGTGTCAGTAGGTCTGTAGTGTTCACTGTTCCACTAACAATATCATATTCGCTTATGCTTGCTGTGCTATAATCTTGATTATTTATGGTGTAAATTTTACCATTTGCAAGCATCATATTCTCCGGATTTGTAGCATTGCTTCCTAAGTTTATTTCACTTAAATAGCTTTGAGAAGCTAAGTCAATTTTCCCAATTATATCTTTTTCATTTCCCCAATCAAATCCATTACTTACGGCCACATACGCTTCATTATTTGTAATTATAATTCCCTCACACGTAAAAGCTGGACCTTGAATTGTATCTAATGCATAAATCAAATTGAAATTACCGGCATCATATACTTCTATATAACTATTGAATTGTTTTTGGTATTCCCCTTTGCTTACAATTACTTGATTGTTCCACAATGCAATTTTTCTAATGCCGGGTACAACTGTTGAATTCGTTTGTTGCAAAGTGGTTTTATCGTATTGGATTAAAAAGCTGTCTGCAGCAGCGTAAATAAACTGGTCATCAACAGTAACATGGCTGGCAAAGCGAGCATAGTTAATTGTGTCAAAAGGTGTATATATTAATGTTGAGGGATCGATTGTTCCAATAGTAACCGGAACAACTTGCATGTTTTGGGCATAATCAAATCTGCCTTCGTTTAATACAACAACCTGGTGAACATAATTGTTTTGAGCAAATAGTTGCATGCTGCATAGAGCCAAAATGACTAATAGTTTTAAATATTTCATGAATAGTTTTTTAATTAATTAAAGTACAAAGCTAATACAAAAGAAAACTTCTTTAAAGAATGGCATCTAAAAATTTGCGATAATCTGAATGGTGATTTATAGCAGGCAATCCTTCAAACTTGCTTATATTATGAATGGCGTTTGCAATACTAAGGTCTTTTTGTTTTTTTATTAATACTGCATTGGTTTCACTCATTCGTTTTGCCAAATATTCCTGTTCTGTTTGCCCGGGCGTAGGAGTGAATAAAACCTTTTTGCCAAAACAGCTTAAATCCATCAAAGTAGAGTAACCCGGACGGCTTATTACCAGCTCTGCCTGCTTAATGGCAGCTGAAAAATCTTCAGAATTTAAATGAGGAACTATTTTAATATTCCCGGTTACATCTTCTTTATTAGAATCGGGGTCACCGGAAATTATCAATGTTTTTTTACTCAGATTTATGGCCTGCTTAATTATGAGTTCCTTTAAAACTGTTTTTTGTGGTTCAGGTCCACTTACAATGGCCAAAATATCGTGATCATATTTTGTACTGCTACTTTTTACATCACTAAAACGAGATAACCAACCAATGTATTTAACCGCTATGTCTAATTTTGCCGGATGACTTAAGTTTCCTGATAAGCTATTTTGTTCATTTGGTAAATCAGGAACCCAACACTCATCAAACTTGTTTATATAGTTGTTTAATTTTTTTTGAACCAATACCGAAGTCCACCATAGCGCACCTGGAACCTGTATGTTCAATTGATGAGTAATTAAAATATTCTGAGTTAATTCATGATAACATCCATATCGGTTATCAGATATAATGATGTCAATATTATTTTCTGAAACTATTTTTTTAATGGTTTCATGTTCAAACTCAATGGCCTTTTTAAAATTTGGCAGTTGCTTTGCTAATTGCAACCAGGTTTTTTGGTTTTCAGAATACTCAACATTATAGCTGGGCAGTTCCAATACCACGAGGTTCGGAAACTCAGATTTTAAATAACTCAATGATTTGCCATCGCTGGCAAGAATGACCTCAGTGTTATTAGTAAGCAAATAATTGATAAGCGGTACACACCGTGTGGCATGTCCTAAGCCCCAATTTAGGGCAGTAATTAATATTCTCTTTTGCTTGCTCAATTATTCGAAAAATATGTTTATCAAAGTTAAAAATATGGCTCAGATTCTATTTATTTGCAAATTATAATTTTAAGGCTTTATTACAGACTTATTAACGTGAAACAAAAATTAAAACGATTTTCAGAATTAGGAACTTTCGACCGTGTAATTGAACTTGAATTCAAAAATTTGAATGAAAATTTTGAGTACAAGGGCAAATGGGCAAATGAAGTTTTTAAAAACAACAATCCTATTGTTTTAGAACTGGGTTGTGGTAAAGGAGAGTACACCATTGATTTGGCAAAAAAAGCTACAGGCAAAAATTTTATTGGTGTAGATATTAAAGGGAACAGATTATGGCGCGGTGCTAAAACTGGTCACGAGGAAGGAATAACAAATAGTGCATTTTTAAGAACACAAATAGAATTTATAGAATACTTTTTTGCAGAAAATGAAGTGAGTGAAATTTGGATTACATTTCCGGATCCTCAACTGAAAGATAGAAGGGAAGAAAAGAGATTGACTCACCCAAATTTTTTAGATAAGTATCATTTTCTTTTAAATGAAAATGGCCTTGTGCATTTAAAAACAGATAGCAAAGAGCTCTTTGAAATTTCTGTGGAGTATTTTAAAAACGAGTCACGCGGCACTTTGACTTGCGTTTCTCACGATATAAATGCCGAGCCTGAGATGAGAGAAGAATGGCAAATAGAAACGTTTTATGAGCAAAAATTTCGGAAAGAGGGAAAGGCCATTCAATACCTTCAGTTTCAATTCAATTCATAGAGCAATTGCAATCCAAAATTGCCCTTTTATAGATGTTAATTTTTGTACTTTTGATCATATAAGAGTAAGGAATGGCAGATAGCACAAAAGAAGTTTTAGAAGAGGTAATCATCAAATTTGCAGGTGATTCCGGAGACGGAATGCAATTAACAGGTAGTCAGTTTACCAATACGGCCGCTTTGTTTGGTAATGATATAAGCACGTTTCCCGATTTTCCGGCAGAAATTCGGGCGCCAATAGGTACACTTGCCGGTGTATCTGGTTATCAATTGCATTTTGGTAGCATTAATATTTATACTCCCGGAGATAAATGTGATGTATTGGTTGTGATGAATGCAGCTGCCTTAAAGGCTAATCTTGATTATTTGAAAAGAGGTGGTACTATCATTGCAAACATTTCCGGTTTCGACAGCAAAAATTTACGTTTGGCAAAAATTGAAGAAGAAGATAACCCAATCGAAAACGACTCACTATCTGAATTCAATTTAATTCAGATGGATGTTACTAAAATGACCAGAGAAATTCTAAAAGAATCTGGCATGGGTATCAAAGAAATTGACCGAAGCAAAAATATGTTTGTGCTGGGTTTCTTGTATTGGATGTTTGACCGAAAAATGGATAACAGCATTCAGTTTTTAGAATCGAAATTTGGAAAAAAGCCGGAAATTCTAAAAGCAAACTTAGATGTATTAAAAGCCGGGTATCATTATGGTGATACTACCGAAACGTTTACAACAAGATATACCGTTGACCCTGCACCCATGCCACCCGGAACGTACCGGGGTATTATGGGCAACCAGGCAACTGCAATGGGTTTAATTGCTGCAACAACAAAGGCTGGTTTAAATTTATTCTACGGTTCTTATCCAATTACTCCGGCATCAGATATTTTGCATGAGTTAGCAAAGCATAAAAACTTTAAAGTAAAAACATTTCAGGCAGAAGATGAAATTGCAGCAGTATGTTCTGCAATAGGAGCATCTTTTGGTGGTAGCTTAGGAATTACCGCAAGTTCAGGTCCCGGTATTGCCTTAAAAGGAGAAGCAATTGGTTTGGCAACCATTTTGGAATTGCCATTGGTAGTTATAAACGTACAACGCGGTGGACCATCAACAGGTTTGCCAACCAAAACAGAGCAATCTGATTTATTGCAAGTAATGTACGGCAGAAATGGCGAAGCTCCATTGCCTGTTGTATCGGCATCCAGTCCGGCAGATTGTTTTGAAGCAGCGTTTGAAGCATGCAGAATTGCTGTTGAACATATGACACCGGTATTCTTTTTATCTGACGGATATATTGCAAATGGAGCAGAACCATGGCGTTTTCCAAATGCAGATGATTTACCGGCTATTAAAAACGAATACGCAAAGCCGAAAGATGGAAAAGAGTTTTTACCCTATGAAAGAGATGAGAAATTGGTAAGAGAGTGGGCAATTCCAGGGGTTAAAGGATTAGAGCATAGAATTGGTGGCTTGGAAAAGGAAGATAAGACCGGTAACGTTTCTTATGACCCATATAACCATGAAAAGATGGTTAAAATAAGAGAAGAAAAAATAAACAAGATTGCTGATTATATTCCAGAACAAAAAATTGACAATGGACCTGACAAAGGCAAGTTGTTGGTACTGGGATGGGGCGGAACATACGGTTCAATAAAGAGTGCAGTAATAAAAGCAAATGAAAATGGTTTGGATGTTGCACATGCGCATATTCGCTACATGAATCCTTTCCCCAAAAACTTAGGAGAGATTTTATACAATTATGATAAAGTTTTAATTCCTGAAATTAATAACGGACAGCTAATTAAAATTATTAGAGATAAATATTTAATACCGGCAGTACCTTTTAATAAAATTCAAGGCAGACCGTTTGGCGTAGATGAGTTATTTGATAAGATTAAAGAAACACTGAAATAAGATGGCAGAGGTAAAAGACAATACAGATCCAAATAGCTTTACATCAAAAGATCTGCAAACCGATCAGGATGTGCGCTGGTGTCCGGGCTGCGGAGATTACTCTATTTTGAAGCAGGTTCAATCTGTTGTGCCTGATATTGGTGTAAAGAAAGAGGACATAGTATTCATTTCAGGTATTGGTTGTTCCTCACGTTTTCCATACTACATGAATACGTATGGAATGCATTCCATACATGGCAGAGCTACAGCAATTGCAAGTGGATTAAAAGCTACCAGACCTGAATTAAGTGTTTGGATTATTACCGGTGATGGAGATGCGCTTTCAATTGGAGGAAATCATTTCATTCATTTATTAAGAAGAAATTTTGATGTAAACATTCTATTGTTCAACAATGAAATTTACGGATTGACCAAAGGTCAGTACTCACCTACATCACATAGAGGGAAAATAACAAAGTCAACACCAATGGGTTCCATTGATCATCCCTTTAACCCGGCTGCATTAGCCATGGGTGCCGATGCCAGTTTTGTTGCACGTTCTATGGACAGAGACCCAAAGCATTTAAAGGAAATTTTAAAAGCCGGTAACAACCACAAAGGTTCTTCTTTTATTGAGATTTACCAGAATTGCAATGTGTTTAATGATGGTGCATTCTTTACTTACACAGACAAAGCCACTAAAATGGAAGAAACTGTAATGGTTGAAGATGGCAAGCCAATGGTATTTGGTGCAGAAAGACAAAAAGGAATTAAGTTGGATGGCTTTGTGCCAGAGATTGTGAATTTAGGAAAAGATGTTTCTGAAAATGATTTATGGATTCATGATTCTGCAGACCGTTTAAAAGCGCAACTTCTTGCACGCATGTTTCATAACCCAAAAATGGAAGACCATTTTCCGAGACCTTTCGGTATTTTTTATAAGCACGACAGACCTTGTTATGAAGATTTATTAAATGAACAAAGTGCACAGGCCTTAGAGAAAATGAAAGCTGGTGACTTAAACGCTCTTATTCGAGGTAACAAAGTTTGGGAAATATAAATTCTTAGAACTGATAACTAGCACCAATGGTAACGGCACTTATTCCATAACCTAATTCCATAAAGCCTGCCCAGTCACTATTAAAATAATATCGGCCACCTAAAAATAAAGACATGTCAACATAATCAGGTGAACTTCTTAGTGGTCGGTCAGAAACAACATAATCGCTTCTGTCTTTTATAGTGGTTAAATGATAAGATAGTCCCAGTCCTCCGTATAAATCCAATTCACTTACATCAAACGGATTGTAATGGTAAGTACCTCTGGCACCAATTATGGTATTTCTCCATTTATAATCTAAACGGCCATCCGAAGTGGTGCCTTTGTAGGTGTGACTTTTTGTTCCAATATATCCGCCAATTCCTATTACACCCGGACCCCAATCATCATGAAATCCCTTTTCGTATGAAATACCAATGGCCGGTGAAGCTGAGGAAAAACTACTGTAATAGGTATAATGACCTCCAATGCCCAAGCCCATATTGATTACTTGTAAATTTTTATAAAATGATTGAGCAGAAACCAAGCTGCTTGTTGCACATACTAATATTGCTACCAATAATACCCTTACTATTCTCATAATTATCTGTGATTTATTATACAACGATAAAATTACCGTAAATGATGCCCTGTATGAATATGCCGGTTAATGCTTATTAACAAGCAGCTTTTCATAAAGTGAAATTCTAAGAAAGGTATTTAGCAACAATGGGGAGTCTTCTGCCTCTGCCAAAAGCTTTTGGAGAAACACGCAGAGTAGGAGCGAGCTGATATCTTTTGAATTCATTTATATTTACCAGGCGCAACACTTTTTTTACCGTTGCTTCATCAAATCCTTGGTTTATAATTCTATCTATGCTTTGCACACGCTCTATATATTGAAAAAGTATAGCATCTAGCACTTCATAATCGGGTAAAGAATCAGAATCTTTTTGGTCTGGTCTTAATTCTGCACTTGGTTCTTTGGTAATAGTATTGGTTGGAATAATTTCTTTTTCATTATTTATATAATGTGCTAATCGGTACACATCCGTTTTATACACGTCACCAATAACCGATAATCCGCCATTCATATCGCCATATAAAGTTCCGTAACCAACTGCCATTTCACTTTTATTAGAAGTGTTTAGCAAAATGTAATTATACTTATTCGTATAAGCCATTAACAAAACCCCTCTAATTCTGGCTTGTATGTTTTCTTCTGTTATGTCAAATGGAGCATCCTTAAAAAAGGGTTTTAGCGTTTTATTAAATTCATGATATAAATCTTCAATGGCAATTACATCATGAGGACTTCCCAGATTTTCTGCCAGTTTTTTTGCATCATCTACAGAATGGTCACTAGAAAAATGAGAAGGCATTAATAGTCCTTTCACATTTTCATTTCCAAGTGCTCTAGCAGCTAAAGCATAAGTAACAGCAGAATCAATACCACCGCTTAAGCCAACGATGGCTTTCTTAAAATTTAATTTCCCGAAATAATCTTTTATGCCAAGTACTAAGGCATCATGTATGCGTTCAATTTTTACTTCCTTACTTGCTTCCGGTATGTCTGTATTAATTTTGTTTTTTTGATTGCTGATTAAATCATTCAATTCAAAAACATCAAAATCATATTCATAATTTTTAAACGTCTTTACTACTTCTCCTGCATCGTTTAATACCAATGATCCACCATCAAATATAATATCTGTATGTGCACCAAAGTGGTTTAAGTAAAACAGAGGCAGCTTGTATTTATCTACGTTTTTAAGCATTACCGTTTTTCTGGTTTCTGCCTGTTTATAATTGAATGGAGATGCTGCAATGTTTATCATCACATCCGGAGATTGTTTAATCAGCTCATCCATTGGGCAGGTCACATACAAAGGGTCATCATCTACATTCCATAAATCTTCACAAACGGTAAGTGCAATCTTTACTCCTTTATACTCAATTACATTAAACTTGGTGTTGGGTTCAAAATATCGGTACTCATCAAACACATCATATGTAGGTAGCAATGCTTTGTGCACCTTTCCATAAATTTTACCATCAGCCAAAAAGAAAGCAGTGTTAAATAAATTTTTTCCTTCTAATTCAGGGTTTACACTTGGAGAACCAACAATGGCTGCAATATCTGTGCATTCTTTGGCAATAGTTTCAACCGCTTTTAAACTGCGATTGATAAAGTCATTAAAATCTAAAAAATCTTGTGGAGGATAGCCACACACAGCCAGTTCAGAAAACACAACAATATCAACCCCTTTATTTTTGGCAATATTAATTTGCTCAATAATGTTCGCTGTATTTTGTTCAAAGTTACCAATGTGGTAATTTATTTGTGCGAGTGCAATTTTCATGTATAAAACAAAACCTCTTCCATTTAGAAGAGGTTTATGTTATTTATTTGTCATTTATTTTTAAAATAAAACTCCAATGTTTAGTGCAATAACGTTTGCCACCGCTTTACTTCCACCATCTATCACATCCAGAAATCCGTTTTTAAATGTAACAGATGCAACCAATGCGGTTTCTCCGCTTAATGAATACTCTGCACCTGCTCCTATTAATAAGGAAACATTAAATTTATTAATATCATCTTCAAAATCTGGTATCTCTGTTACGGTTCCTGCTATGTCAGTTTCTCCTTTCGCCCCAATCAAGTATCCGGGCACAAATCCAAACCTTCCAAAGTATGTTAAATAACCAATTTCATTGGTTTTCATTTTCATGGTTACCGGTAGTTCAATGTATTGTAAATTAAAATTAGTAACTGCTCCTGTTAACGCAACCGCAGTATCTCGGTTTATAATTTTACCTCCATTGTAGGCTACTTCAATTCCGGTAGCAAAAGCATAATTATCTGCAAAATTAAAGTCCCCCATAATTCCGTAAGAAAAAGCTATTTTTGAGCCATCGCTTTCTAAACCTTCAGTGTCTGGTTTCAGCCAGGCAAAACCGGGTGAAGCAGTTAAGCCAAATTTAAAATCTTGTGCATTAGCTGATACATAAAATGTTAAAAGCAATAATATAAGAAGTGAACGTTTCATAATTTTACATCGTTTTAATAGTACAATGATAAAGAATTTTTTTCTTTCTAGTTTACCCATTAAGCTACTGTTAATCAGCATAGTTTTCAGCCTTTTTGGATGCAATTCGAATAAATTTAAAGTTGATGTTAGCAATATTGATGTAAACACTAGCGTAATGCGGTTTGATGAGGAGGTGTTTGGATTAGATAGTGTAAATCAGAATGAATTTAACCAATTACAGCTAAAATATTCAGCGTTTTTTGACTTATTCAACCAGCGCTTAAATCCAATGCCTCCAAGAGAAGATACCATCGGGTTGGTAAAACTAAATCGCTATTTGAATGAAAAAGATTTTCAGTATTTAAAAACCACTTGCGATTCTGTTTACCCAAATTTTAATGCTCAGGAAAAAGAATTGCAAAAATTTTGGAAGCATTACCATTATTATTTCCCGAATAAAGTAGTGCCCAATGTAGTGACCTATGTTGGTGATTTTAGTTACAACGTAGTGGCATTAGATAGTATAGTGGGAGTTGCATTAAACATGTATTTAGGTGCAGATTGGGAACCATACAAATCATTGCAAATTGAACAATACCGCGTAATTAAAATGAAACCGGATAGAATTGTATTTGATGTGGCAAAAGGTTGGTACACCAGTGAGTATAGTGAGAATGAAATGAACAAGGATTTTATTAGTCAGATGTTATATAATGGCAAGATGTTGTATTATTTAGATGCAATGTTTCCAGATGCCAAGGACTATGAAAAAATCGGATACGATGAAGAAGAATATAGTTGGATGCAACAGAATGAAGGTGGAGTTTGGGCATTCTTTATTGAAAATGATATGCTGTATAAAACTCAAATGACTGAGTATATGAAGTTTATTCATGATGGGAATACCACCAGCGGTTTTCCTCCTGAAGCGCCTGCGCAAATGGGCAATTACATCGGTTGGCAAATTATTAAAGCATATATGGAAAATAATTCCGAAGTTACATTGGTAGAACTGGCAAGTGAAACGGAAGTAAATAAAATATTAAGCAAAGCAAACTACAAACCCAAAAAATAACATGAGCGATACCATTAATTCAGAAATAAAATTTGATGTAACACTAGATGATAAGAACCGACCGATTGACATGAAATGGTCAGCTGAAGGTTCTGGTGTTGAAGGCAACAAGCCGTGCAATGCGTTCATCATATCTGTTTGGGATCATCTTAATGATACTTCCATGCGTTTAGATTTATGGACGGATAAAATGACGGTAGAAGAGATGCACCAGTTTTATTATGAAACCTTTGTAACTATGGCAGATACATTTGCATTGGCAACCAACAATGAAGAAATGGCAGAAGATATACGAGATTATGCAAAAACCTTCGGAGAAAAAGTTGGGTTGATTAGTTCTTAAACAACTTATTCGTTTGTTCTATGTAATTTAAAATTTCCTCACTACCAATTTTTTTAGTTGAAGAGCTGGTAAAACTTACGGGCATAGATTCCCAGTGATTCAGCATTTCTTTTTCAAACACATCTAAATTTTTATTTATTTGGTTCACTTTGCTCTTATCGCATTTTGTATAAATAATGGATAAGGGAATTTTTTTATTTCCTACCCAATTAATAAACTCTATATCTATTTTTTGTGGAGGAATATTGGCATCAATCAAAATAAATATGGTCATCAAGTTTTTTCTGTTGCCTAAATACTCTTTAAAAACCAGTTCCCACTTTTTTCTAGAATCTTTACTTGCTTTTGCAAATCCATAACCGGGTAAATCCACTAAATACCAATTGTCATTTACTAAATAGTGATTAATTAAAGTTGTTTTCCCGGGAGTACCACTGGTCTTTGCTAAATTTTTATGGTTTACCAGCATGTTTATTAAGGAAGATTTCCCAACATTACTTCTTCCAACAAAAGCATACTCCGGCATATTTTCAGCAGGGCATTGCGAATAATGATTACTGCTTTTAATAAACTTTGCGTGCTTTATTATCATGAATGAGAAGATGAAAGAAATTAAAAAATAATTTTAGCTATCCGCAAAAACATTTTTTTCAGTTAACCAACGCTCTAAAATGGTGTTAAATTTAACAGGGCGTTCCATCATAGGTGCATGCCCGCATTGGTCAATATAAAATAAGTCAGTGTCTGGTATTAACTGATGAAATTCTTCAGCAACATTTGGCGGTGTAACCGTATCATTACGTCCCCAAATTAAACAAGTTGGCATTTTAATATGTGGCAGTTCATCAGCCATGTTATGCCGTATTGCTGACTTAGCCAATGCTAGTATTCGAATAACTTTTGCTTTATTGTTAATTATTTCAAATACTTCATCAACCAATTCCTTAGTAGCAACTTCTGGGTCGTAAAAAGTCAATTGAACTTTTTTCTTTATAAAATCATAGTCCTCTCTTCTGGGAAAAGTAGAACCCATTGTGTTTTCATATAAACCGGAACTACCCGTGAGTACCAATTGTTTAATTCGTTCAGGATTTTTTGTTACGTGTATCAGTGCAACATGTCCACCTAAACTATTACCAACCAGTGTAATGTTTTTATAATTTTTTAAATGAATAAACTCACTAATGTAGCGTTCCAAAAAAGTAACGTTCGTATTAAGTAGTGGCAAACCATAAATTGGCATCAAGGGTATTACAACTTTAAACTTGTCTTTAAACTGGTCAACTACATCGCCCCAATTACTTAATGCACCAAACAAACCATGCAATAAAAGTAAAACGGGCCCTTCGCCCTCTTCTACGTACTTAAACTTATGTTCTTCTTTTATATTCAGTTCCATGTGTTTGCGCTAACCTTCCAAATGTATAAAAATTGACAAATCTAATTTGGTATCCTGCTTCGGCCTATTAACATCTATTCCTCAACAAGGTGTCAGGTTTTTGTTGAATATACATCTTTCTCCGCTCCTTAATTTGATTGGGCTTTTGACATTTCTGCCATAAAATTCAAATAACTGTATTTCAATTAGTTAAGATTGTGTCCCGATTAGTTTTCCACAAATGTGGTAAAAAGTGGTAAAATGTGGGAATTTATTTACCTTTGGACGAGCGGGCCAAAACAATAGGAAGTTTTGTCTCTGTGGTTAAAAACAATGGGACAATTACTAGGAGAATACGATTGCAAGATTGATGCGAAGGGGCGGGTTATGTTACCCACCGGTTTGCGCAAGCAAATTGAGCCCGAAGCCAAGGATAAATACGTGGTTAACCGAGGATTTGAAAGTTGCATAGCCATGTACCCATACAATGAATGGCAGAAAATATATGCCAAGGTGAATGAGCTCAACCTCTATGTAAAAAAGAACCGAGATTTTGTTCGGTACTTTTTTAGAGGAGCAACAGAAATAGAGTTAGACGCAACCGGAAGATTATTGCTTCCAAAAAGATTACTAGAGTACGCAAGCATAGAAAAGGAACTAATACTATCAGCACATAATCACTTGATTGAAATCTGGAACAAACAAACATTTGAAAACCTATTGCAGCAAGAACCTGGTGAATTTGCTCAGTTGGCTGAAGAAGTTATGGGTAGTATAAACACCGGAGGCAACAGTGGTGAAGTATCATGAGCCGGTAATGTTGTATGAAAGCATACAGCAACTAAACATAAAGCCAACCGGTAACTATGTAGACGCAACATTTGGGGGTGGGGGACACACAAGAGAAATAATTAAAAAAGTTAGTTCAGGAAAAGTAATAGCATTTGACCAGGACAAAGATGCATTACAAAATGAATTCGAAGATGAAAGACTGATTTTAATCAATCAGAATTTTAGAAATATGTTACAACAACTGAAATACCAAAATCTATTACCCGTAAGCGGCATTCTAGCCGACTTAGGTGTTTCTTCTTATCAATTTGATAAACCTGAAAGAGGTTTTTCTACTCGTTTTGATGCTGCCTTGGACATGCGCATGAATACATCACAAGAATTAAAGGCAAGTGATATCATAAATACTTATTCTCCTGATCAATTGCAAAAAATATTTTCTGAGTATGGTGAAGTGCACAATGCAAAAACATTAGCACAAACAATTGATGAAAACAGAGGCAGAGGAAGCATTGAATCCATTAGTCAGTTTAAAGACATTACAAGACCTTGTGTAAATACTAAGAATGAAAATCAGTATTACGCAAAAGTGTTTCAGGCATTAAGAATAGAAGTAAACGATGAGTTAAACGCATTAAAAGAATTTTTAGTTCAATGTGTTGATGTGTTAGAAGAAGGAGGAAGGTTGGTTGTTATTTCTTATCACTCATTAGAAGATC
>JABDLV010000245.1 GCA_013001815.1 Bacteroidia bacterium | reverse complement strand
ATTAACGGCCGGTGATATTGGTGCAACGTTAAAATTAAAAGACACTTACACAAATCATATACTATCAACCAAAGGTTCAGAAATTTTTATCAAGCCCATTAATTTTCCAGACCCTAAACTTCGCATGGCAATTAATGCCAAAAACGAAGCGGATGATGAAAAATTAACCATTGCACTTCAGGAAATTCGTCATGAAGACCCAAGTGTAATCGTTGAATACAACAAGGAGCTAAAACAAACATTGATTTTAATTCAAGGTGAGTTGCATCTGCAATTAGTTGTATGGCGTTTGAAGAACATATATAACATTGAAGTAGATCTTATTCCGGCCAAAATTCCATATCGAGAAACCATTCAGAAAGCCAGCGCATCTTCTTACAGACA
Source organism: Bacteroidia bacterium (assembly GCA_013001815.1). Taxonomy (GTDB): domain Bacteria; phylum Bacteroidota; class Bacteroidia; order AKYH767-A; family OLB10; genus JABDLV01. The sequence goes on along the minus strand of JABDLV010000245.1, from coordinate 6,136 downwards.
TAAAAAGCAAAGTGGTGGCTCTGGGCAGTTTGGAGAAGTTTACATGAAAATTGAACCTTATTACGAAGGCATGCCTGATGTAAAAGATTACCCGGTAAGAAAAGTAGAAGTAACTGAATTAGCTTGGGGAGGAAAATTGGTATTTGTAAACAGCATTACCGGTGGTGCTATTGACACCAGATATTTACCGGCAATTCAAAAAGGTATATTGGAAAAAATGGCTGAAGGGCCTTTAACCGGTTCGTGTGTTAGAGATGTAAGAGTAATTGTTTATGACGGTAAAATGCATGCTGTAGATTCAAATGATATCTCATTTAAAATTGCGGGAATGAAAGCATTTACTGCTGCTTTTAACGAAGCCAAGCCTCAGTTATTAGAACCACTTTATGATATTGAGGTAACCACACCAGAAGATATGATGGGTGATGTAATGAGTGAACTGCAAACACATCGAAGCATAATAACCGGAATGGATTCTAACAATGGTATGCAAGTTATTAAAGCACATACCCCACTGGCAGAATTGGATGCATATACAACGTCATTGCAAAGCTTAACGCAAGGGAGAGCTAAAATCAGATCTAAATTTCATGATTATGCACCAGTTCCGGGTGAATTGCAAATGAAACTAACGGAAAAACACCAAAAATTAGAAGAAGCTTAGTATAAATTGAAAATTGAAATTCAATTTTAGATTAATAAAAATGAGGTGAAAGCCCTTTTTGTTGGCCATATACACGGGTATAGAAATCTATGTAACCAACAATTGCTATTTTAGGTATAAAATTACCTAAACTAAAAACGAATAGAATATGAATTTTGGCATAGGCTCAAGAGTAGAGCATCCTGAATTTGGCAAAGGAGTAATTGTTCAAGTTACCCCTGTAAATTACATTGTGGTATTTATTGAAAAAGGTAGCGTAGAAATTAGCAGAAGCTATACTGACTTAACTGTAATTGAAGCAGTAGATCCAGATCCGGATTTAGTTAGCTATGCAGAAGTAGAAAAAATGTTTAAACGGTTGATTAAACAATATTCTGATATACAAGAAACGGTGCAAATTGGAGAAAAATGGAGAGGTGGAAAATTATTAATGCAACCAGGCGATGTAAAACTAAGCGCAAAAGAAATTCCTGTTGATACCTTCTTTCATAAGATTGTAATGCTGAGAGATAGAGTTAGGGTGATGGAGCAAAAAATTAATTCCTCCAAACTGGAAGAAGATGAAAAAGTGGCTTTGCAACAATATATAACCAGAATTTATGGTAGCCTTACAACCTTTAATGTATTGTTTAGAAACAAAGAAGATGGCTTTGTAGGAGATAAAGGTTCTAAATAGTTTTACATTAAAACAATCATTATATATTTGCATTCTAATTAAATCATTATGGCTGAAGAAAATGTTGCATTGTACGATGCAATAGACAAATCAATATTAAAAGCAATACCCAATCCAAGTACAGGCGCTTATGAAATAAAAATTAAAGTACCTGAATTTACCTTCTTGGGAGTAAAAAGACAACCGGATTTTGCTACTATGTACTTAACCTTTTATCCAAATAAAAAAATTATTGAATTGCGTTCACTCAAAGAATACGTTTATCAATTAAGAAACATTGTAGTTTCTTATGAGCGCATAATTAATATATGTTATGACCACTTAATGGAAACGTATGACCCGGACCGTTTAAGAATATTAATGGTTTGCAATCCCAGAGGAGGTATAAGTTCTAAACTTACCATTGACTCTGATTGGAAAGTAAGAGGTGGAAAAGAAAAATACAATGACTGGACCAGAGGAGAAGACACCTGGGAAGTACTGATGTAATCTAAACCAACTAACGAAATATTAAACGGAGACCCGAACAGGTTTCCGTTTTTTATTTACATTTAACGATGAAAAAATTTATCCTTCCCATCTTATTCATTTCATTTTTAAGCGCTTGCACAGAGCCAAAAGAACCTGAATTTAAGTCAGTAAACAATGTGAAAGTAGTTGAGTTTACTGATAAAGTTGTGGTTATTGATGCGAATGCCGTTTTCCACAATCCAAACCCCTACTCTGTTACATTGCAAAAATCAGATATTGATGTATTTGTAAATGAAATAAACGTTGGCAAAGCCAAACAAATAAAAAGCTCTGATATAGCTGCCAATTCAGAATTTACAATGCCTATGCAGATTAGCTTTCCACCATCAAAAATTTTAAATGACACACAAGGTTTAATCAATATTGCTTTGGGCGCATTAGGAGGAAAGAAAATTGATTTGCAGTACAAAGGCTCTGTAACCCTTTCGGTATTAGAAATTCCGTTTACCGTTCCGGTTGATTATGAGGATGAAATTAAATTTAAAAAGAAAAAATAATTTACCGATTGACATGACTAAAAAAATTCATGTTTTAATAGTTCAATGTTTATTGATTCTTGCACCAATTCCCAGCTATGGTCAAACACCACAAGCTTATCAGTCAAATAGCTCACATGGATTGTTACATAACAACATAATTTACAAAAACAATCCTATAGGGCAGAGTTTTATTCAAGCAAAGTTAAATATTGGTCCCGTTTCATTTGACAGTAGTGGCGCAATACTAAATGCCAAGAGCTATGGAGGATTTGAGAATGAAGAATTGTTTGGTATTGATATTGTAAACGAATCAGGTAATGATTACATTCTATGGAGTGGTGTATCAAGGAGTTTGGGGCCCTGGCCACTTAACATGTCAGCATACGGATATATTATAAAAACTAACTTACAATTAGATACGGTTTGGACAAGGCTGTATGATCGTTTGAGTCTCATAAATAAAGTTGTGTCAACCAAAGACTCGAATTATTTGGCAAAGGCAAATCTTACTTATGGACAAGTAATTAAAATTAACAGCCAAACAGGAGATACCATTTGGAGTAATAACATAGATTTTTTTGCAAATGGCTCCCAGAATAGAATACGTTTTACAGGTGGACTATTTGAAATAACTGACAGTGCCTTTTATATAGGCGGCCTGGCCTATCCAAATGATACAGCAAAACTCATGTTAATGAAAACTGATACGTTGGCTAATCCAGTCTGGGTAAAAGCATACGGGGATACTGCTGCCAATTTTGGATGGGACGGGATTCGCTGCTATGATGGGGGATTTGCATTAGTAGGTCAAACAGCACCTGATGGTGGCTTAAATCCGGATACTCTTTCATATAAAGATTTTTTACTGATAAGAACGGATGAGAATGGAGACACCTTATGGTGCAAGCGATATGATTTAGATGGTGGCACAGATAAAGCAAATTTTGTTGAACAAACAAATGACAAAGGGTTTGCCATATTAGGAATTAGTGAGTCTCACAATATCATTGATACATCAAGAGTTATTCTTTTAAAAGTAGATAGCTTAGGAAATGTAGAATGGGTAAAATGTTACAATGAGTTGTCCAACGTTGGTCAAAGAATTACAGGTTTCAACAAAACTGATAATAACGGATTTATTTGGTTTAGTTCATCTTTAGTATTTATAGCTGATAGCCTAGGTGAGAATTGCTATGCAAAACCAATTACAATAACCCAGTATAATGCTCCCATTACTGTTACTAATATAACAACCTTTTTTACGTTTAAAGGAATGCAAAATTATAGCAAACCAAATACTATAGAATATGCTATAACAGATACAGCATCAAAGGAATGCTTTTATACTTCTAATAATTTTAATGTAATTGAGGAAAGTCGGTTATCTGTTTATCCTAATCCAAACTCAGGTTTTTTTACTATTGAAATGGAATCAATAAATAATACAAAAATTGAAATTGAAATGATTAATACTTTAGGGCAAGTTGCTGAAACAAAAGAAGCAGATGCAATTAGAGGAAAAAATTCAATTGATTTTAAAGCAAATAAACTAACTCCTGGTATTTATTTCCTGAACATAAAAGGAGAAAATTTTAATGCATCCCAAAAGATAATTATACATTAACACTTATATCCCAGCTGCAACATTAGTCAAATAATTGCTAACGTTAGCTTCAATTCGTTTTAACAAATTTTCAGATTCACTGCGTACAAATTGTTGACCGGTTATAGATTCAAAAAGCTCGATATAACGGTTACTTACTTCGTTTACTACTTCATCGCTCATTTCAGGCATCTCCTGCTCTTCTAATCCCTGAAAATTATTTTGAATGAGCCACTGACGTAAAAACTCTTTGCTTAATTGCTTTTGTTCCTCTCCTTTAGCTTGCCTCTTTTCATACCCATCAGCATAAAAGTACCTGCTGCTGTCAGGAGTATGTATTTCATCAATTAAAAATATTTTACCGTTAGATTTACCGAACTCATATTTGGTATCAACCAAAATCAAATCCTTTTCTTTTGCCATCTCCGTTCCACGCGCATATAGTTTGCGTGTGTAGTCTTCCAACATTTCGTAATCTGGTTTTGCGACTAATTTTTTTTGAAATATTTCTTCTTTTGAAATATCTTCATCGTGTCCATGATCAGCTTTTGTTGTTGGTGTAATTATAGGCTCAGGAAATTTATCATTCTCCTTCATGCCATCAGGCAAAGCAACTCCACACAATTCTCTTTTACCCATGTTATACACTCTCCAAGCATGGCCGGTTAAATATCCTCTAATAACCATTTCTACTTTAATCGGTCTGCAACTTAGGCCAACCATCACATTGGGATCGGGCACTGCTAATTTCCAATTCGGCACAATATCACTGGTAGCATCTAAAAAATACTCTGCCATTCTATTTAGCACTTGTCCTTTAAATGGTATTGCTCTAGGTAAAATGCAATCAAAAGCAGAAACCCTATCGCTTACAACCATTACCAATAGCTTATCATCTATGGTGTAAACATCGCGTACTTTACCATGGTAGGTTCCGGTTTGTCCGGAGAAATCAAAGGAAGTTGTTTCCAGGGTTTCGGGTGTGTGCATAATAGAAAAATTGGACATAGGCGAATGTACTATTTCTTAATAAAAATACAATCTAGCTTTGTATCACTTTCGTTTATAGGCCTTTATGATATCTTTTACCAACTTATGACGCACCACATCTTTTTCATCAAAATGAATAAAATCAATGCCCTTAATTCCTTTAAATAAATTAGGCGCATCGGGCAATCCTGATTTTTGCTTTGGCGGTAAATCAATTTGTGTGTAATCACCGGTAACAATAAATTTTGCCGATGGCCCCATTCTCGTTAAAAACATTTTTAGTTGATTTTCTGTTGCATTTTGTGCTTCATCTAAAATTACGAAAGCATTATCTAAGGTTCTACCCCGCATAAACGCTAAAGGTGCCACTTCTATTACATGCGTTTCAATAAAATGATTTAATTTTTCACCCGGTATCATGTCATACAGAGCATCATATAATGGCCTTAAATAAGGATCTATTTTTTCCTTTAAATCACCCGGCAAAAACCCAAGACTTTCTCCGGCTTCAACTGCTGGTCTGGTTAAGACAATTTTTCTAACCTCTTTATTTTTAAGTGCCCGTACTGCAAGTGCCACTGCAGTATAGGTTTTACCTGTTCCGGCCGGACCAATGGCAAAAACAATGTCATTTTTTTCTGAGCTCTTTACCAACATCTCCTGATTGGCAGAACGTGATTTAACCACCAGGCCTGAGGTACCATATACCAACACATCATCACTTTTTGAATAGCTCTTACTTTCTCCATTACTGCTGAGCAACTCTTTTGCCTCATCTTGAGATAAGCGACCAAACGTTTCATAATGTGCTATTAACTGCACCAGTTTTTTATTCAATGCATCTATTTGCACAGGCTCTCCTATGAGTTTTAATGCGTTGCCACGAGAAATTACTTTAAGACCGGGATATTTTTTACGAATGAGCTTTAGATTTACATCATTAACCCCAAAAAAATCAACAGGGTTAGACAGCTCGAGGGGGATACTTACTTCTTTCAAATACTAATTTTTAAAAATTCATGATTATGCTTTCTAATACCAAAATATTGAAAATATGTTTGGCTAATCCATTGTTAAATGAATATTTATTAAATAAACTTATTAGCTCTTTTAAGATACGAATATTCATTAATTTTACCTCAAAATACGCTCACAACCATGTCAATTATTACGCTTACAAGCGATTGGGGAAC
>JABDLV010000238.1 GCA_013001815.1 Bacteroidia bacterium | reverse complement strand
AAATAACACTGCACGTAATGCCATTTCCTGGTCTGCTTCAGAAGTAATTATGATTGCATTATTTCCTCCTAATTCTAAAATGGTTTTTCCTAAACGCTCACCAACTATTCTTCCAACTCGTTTTCCAACCGGTGTGCTTCCTGTTGCAGAAATTAACGGAACTCTTTTGTCGTCTAAGAAATTATCTCCAACGTATTTTGAAGAACCTGCCGTTAAGTTTAAAACACCTTCCGGCACGTTATGTTCTGCTAATACTTTTGCAACAATGTTGTGTACTGCAACGGCATTAATCATACATTTAGAACTTGGTTTCCAAACAACCACATCTCCGCAAACTAAAGCAAGCATTGCGTTCCATGCCCACACTGCCACCGGAAAGTTAAACGCAGAAATTACACCTACTATTCCAAGCGGATGATACTGCTCATACATTCTGTGTCTTTCTCTTTCACTATGCATGGTAAAACCATGTAACTGACGAGATAAACCAACAGCAAAATCGCAGATATCAATCATCTCTTGTACTTCACCTAATCCCTCTTGGTAAATTTTTCCCATTTCATAAGAAACCAAACGGCCTAAGTCTTCTTTATGCTTTCTTAATTCGTTACCAATTTGTCTTACTACCTCACCGCGTTTTGGTGCGGGTACCATGCGCCATATTTTAAATGCTTCCTGCGCAGTTTTAATTACTTGGTCATAGTCTTCCGTGGTACATTGTTGAATTTTTCCAATCAACTGGCCATCTGCGGGTGAATAAGATTCTAATAAATCTCCCTTGGTATCTAACCATTTGGTTCCCGTGCAAGCACCAGGGTTTATGTCTTTTAATCCAAGATTCCTCATCAATTCTTGAATTTTATAGTCTTGTGTTGTTAAAACTCCGTTGTTTTTCATCTGAAATTTTCTGATTTATTTATTTGTGCAAAGGTAGGCAAAGAGGGGGATTAAAAAGTAATGGGCATCTTAATTTTCAACATTAATTCCATCAATTTTTTGCATAATTCCGTTATCGTAGGTGGTGGTTATTAATAGCAAGCCAAATTCATCGTAAATTTTCCAGGCACCTTCTTTTATTCCCAATCTGTATTCTCGCTCTTCTTTTATAGTGCCATTATCATGATAATATTTATGCATTCCGTTGGCCTCACCCTGTACATAATTTCCAACAAAAGCTGTATTCCCATTTAAAAACACTTGCTTCCATTTATCATCTTTTAAGCCATCAATATATTTTCCTTCGGCTACATATTCTCCGTTGTTGTATTTCCATTCTCCATTTTTTCTTCCCTCAATATATTCTCCTTCTGCTATTAACTGCCCGGTTTCATTATATTCTTTTGAAAAACCATCAACTTTACCTCTGTAATATCCTTCTTCTCTTAATGGTTCTCCACTTAAATAATACCAACGCCACTCACCTTCAGGTAAATTTTTTGCATACTCTCCTTCTTGTTGTATAGAACCATCAGGATAATAAAAGCGCCACATGCCGGTTCTGTTATTGTCTTTGTATTTTCCTTTTGCCCGTATGCTACCATCATTGTATAATAACTTCCATTCTCCTTGTCTTAGTCCGGCTCTATCAACAATTCCTTCTGCTGTAATTACACCTTTCGTGTACATTTTTGATCCGGTTATATTTCCTCTTGTATCAAACTCCCGGTACACCCCCTGTTTTATTCCATCTATCAGGTTTACAGAAGATTTCACATAACCTCCTTCATGGTAATCTCTGTCAATTTCTAAGGTTACATTATTCCTTGGGTCCTCTAATACCAGTTCATCATTTCTGTAGACTTCCATTTTTTGTATTTGTCCGTCTTCATCAAACCAACGAAACACTCCGTGCATTTTATCTTCTCTGTATATACCTTCTTGCTTTGTTATTCCGGTATCATAAAACTCTTTCCACAAACCCTGTTTAAAACCAAACTTATCTTTTCGGTTCATGGTTTGTCTTCCTCTTTCGTATCCTTTTAAATAAGTAATGATGGTTATAATTCTTCCATCTTCCGGTGCATACTCTTTTCCTTTACCTTCTTCCACTCCGCTCTCAAATGTTTTTTCCAGAATTAGTTTACCGTCTTTATTGTATTTATAATACGGTCCATTTTTCGCATTGTCAACATACTGGGTCTCTGTCAACTTCTCTCCATCTGCATAAAAGTTCGTTTGTATTCCGTTTTTCTTCCCTGATTTATAGGTGATTTGATTTTTAACATTTCCTTCCTCATCATAAAACGTCCAAATGCTATCTAACTGATGATTTATTCTATTACCTATACTTTTTATTATTCCGTCTTCGTAATATGCTTTCCAAATTCCCTCCGGCTTTCCGTTTTTTAAATTTCCTTCACTACTAACATTGCCATTATCGTAATAAAATTTATTGTAGCCGTTTTCGTTTAAAATGCTTTGCGCATTAGAAACGCTTGCACCCAACAAAATGATCATTGCAAATGAAAAAATGTTTTTTATGTGTTTTTTATAATCCATGTTTAGCCGAAATTTCCAGCATTTTTCTTAATGGTTTTAATGCTGCTTCTTGCAATCTTTCCGGTATGGTTACCTCGGGTACTTCATACTTCATGCATAAATAAAGCTTCTCTAATGTATTTAACTTCATATGAGGACAATCATTGCACGCACAGGTATTTTCAGGAGGTGCCGGAATAAAGGTTTTATTGGGAGATGCCAGTTCCATCTGGTGTATAATACCTGCCTCTGTTACCACAATAAAGATGTCCTTAGGGCTTTCTTTGGTATAGTTGAGTAAACCTGTTGTTGAACCAATAAAGTCTGCTATATCTAAAATGGCAGCCTCACACTCCGGGTGTGCAATAATTTCAGCAGAAGGATTCTGCTCTTTTATTTCCAACATTTTTTCCAATGAAAAAATTTCATGCACCATGCACGTACCATCCCAAAGCACCATGTCTCTTCCAGTCTTCTTCATTACATAAGCGCCTAAGTTTTTATCAGGAGCAAAAATTATCTTTTTCTCTTTAGGTACACTTTCAACAATTTTTAAAGAGTTTGTTGATGTGCAAATAATATCAGTAAGTGCTTTTATTTCTGCCGTGCAGTTGATGTAAGAAATTACCACGTGGTCAGGGTGCTTTTCTTTAAACGCTTTAAACTCATCGGGCGGACAAGAATCTGCCAGGGAACAACCAGCTTTTAGGTCCGGTAAAAGAACCTTTTTCTTTGGGTTGAGTAATTTTGCCGTTTCTGCCATGAAGTGTACACCGGCAAAAACAATAATGTCGGCATCTGTTGTTTCTGCTTGCTGGGCCAGCCCCAAACTATCGCCAATGTAGTCTGCCACATCCTGAATATCATCGTTTTGGTAATAGTGGGCCAGTAGAATTACATTTTTTTCTTTTTTTAAATTTTCAATCTCTTTGAACAGGGCTAAGGTAGGGTCAATTGGTGTATCAAAAAAACCTTTCTGCATTACCTCATCTATTTTGGTTTGTTCAACACTCATATTATATATTAATTTATTTAAAGAATATGTATTATATATAGAGGTGTTAATACTGTTAGGAATATAATACCTCTTTCATTGTATAATCTGTTATTAACATTTTAACAGTGCTTATTAACATTTTGTTTTGTTCTATATAGCTGATTTATAATTGCTTCATTTACTATTCACAATTTTGCTTATTTTAATGAAGTGAATAAGTAATTCGGTTTCTATTGTTACTAACTATAAAGTGCAGGTTAATAAGTAATGAAAAATATAAATCATAATTTTTGTGTTATTAAATAATGAATCTGCATTCAAATATTAATCTGCAAAAACAAGAAATAGTTATTAATACTTATCAGCCTAAAATAAATTTATCCACAGTTAATTTGTTAACTAAATTAAAGTAATTTACAAAAATTAATGCTTTGCAAACCATACTGTTACGAGGAATACAAGCATTTTACCTATAAATGACAAAAATATGTCTAAACCCAACATTGTAATAGGTTGCGACCATGCCGGTTACAGTCTAAAAGAATATTTAATCAAAGAATTATCATCTAATGTTGACTTTACAGATAAAGGAACACACAATGATGAAAGCGTAGATTATCCAGACTATGCACATGCTGTTTCTAATGCCATAGAACGAGGTGAATATGATTTTGGCATTTTAATTTGTGGCAGTGCAAACGGTGTAGCTATTGCCGCCAATAAACACCCAAATGTGCGAGCTGCAATTTGTTGGATGGATGAAATAAGTAAACTGGCAAGAGCACATAACAATGCAAACATTATTTGTTTACCTGCAAGATATCTTTCTGAAGAAGAAGCACTGAAAAGCGTAAACACCTTTATAGAAACAGAGTTTGAATCAGGTAGACACTTAAGAAGAGTAGATAAAATTAATTTATAATAATGAAGAGAATATTATTGCTGTTAGTGGTATGCTTTATTGCAATGCCATCATTTTCGCAAAAAGATAGTGTTGCTGTTTTTTATAGTGCCAACATTAACGCAAAACACATTAGCAAATACATGCACAGGCTTGTTTCTAAGGAGTTTGCAGGAAGAGAAACCGGAGAGCCGGGGCAAAAATTGGCTGCACAGTACATTGCAGATGAGTTCAAAAAAAGCGGGGCATTGCCGGGTAATGGAGATTCATATTTTCAGAATTACGATTTAATGTTTTCTGAGTCGGGAGGAATTGACCTAACTATTAATGGAACAGAATACGGTTGGCTGGAAGATTTTTACACCTACTATAAAATCAGTAACCAAACTGTTGAAACAGACAAAGTATTGTTTCTTGGTTATGGCATACAAAACAAAAGGTGGGACAGCTTTAAAGACCTAGACATAACAAATAAAGTGGTTTTGGTTTTAGAAGGGGAACCAAAAAATAAAAGAGGGATTTATTATGTATCCGGAAATAAAAGAAAAAGCAATAGGGTTGGGGGCAATCGCGCAAAGGTCAAAATATTAAAAGGCAGAAACCCTGCCGCCATTATTATTGCAACCAACCAGCTAGAAAAGAACATAAAGCAATATGAGCACTGGATAAACCGTAAACGGGCTGAATTACCTGCCACGGAAGAAGAATCAGACAAGGAACCACCGGTAATTTTTATTAGTTATGAAGCAGCGGATAAACTAATGGAATCTAAAGGAATTAAAACAGGTAAGCTTAGTAAGACCATTCAGAAAAAGGGAAGACCCACATCCTTTTATGTAAAAACAGACCTGTCCATAAATGTAAAAAACAAAGAAAAAATTGTTAATGTAGAAAACGTTGTTGCAAGCGTAATGGCTTCGGAAAAAACAGATGAATGGATTGTTGTTACTGCACACTATGACCATCTTGGAGAAAAAGATGAAGGAATTTATTATGGAGCAGATGACAATGCAAGTGGTACCGCAGGTGTTATGATGATGGCACATACCTTTGCTGAAATGGCAAAGAACGGACAGGCACCAAAAAGAAATATATTGTTTATGCTTGTCAGTGGTGAGGAAAAGGGTTTGTTAGGTTCGTCATACTATGTTAAGAACCCGGTAATACCGCTAGAAAACACAGTGTGTAATTTAAATATTGATATGATTGGCCGCGTAGATGAAGACCATGCCGGTAATGAAGATTATGTTTATTTAATCGGCTCAGATAGACTAAGCACTGAACTACATGAAGTAAGTGAGTATGCGGCAAAGACATACACCAATTTGGAGCTTGACTACACCTTTAATGAGCGGGATGACCCTAATCGTTTTTATTACAGAAGCGACCATTATAATTTTGCAAAGAACAACATTCCGGTAATTTTTTATTTTAATGGAGTGCATGAAGACTACCACAAAGTAACTGACACTATTGACAAGATTAGCTTTAATAAAGTAGAGAAAATTACCAAGCTGATATTCTTTACCGCGTTTGAAATTGCTGACAGAGAAGGGCGTTTAAAAGTAAATGTATTAGAAGATGTTGAAGAAAACTAAAAGGAGTGGCAAAAGCAACGACCAAACCGCATTTAGCAGACAGCTTTAAAAACAAGGCTGCCATTAAGAGGCGAAAAGAGTTTGATGCAAACTTTCAGTCAAGTTTTAATAATAGCACTGCAGCATACAAGCATTTTGAAGACGCCAAAAAACAGGCCGCATACATTAAGTGGAAGGCAATAGAAAACCTTGAAACGCTTTTAACGGACTTTGAAAGCAAAGCCCGATTAAATGGAATAACAGTACACTGGGCACCCAGCGCCAGAGATGCAAAAGATCAAATCGTTTCGATTGCCACTCAAAATAAAGTTAAGCGAATTACACAAACCGGCTACACAGCTTTAAATGAGCTGCGTTTGCACGAGGCATTGACAGAAGCAAATATTGACCTGGCAACAGCAGACGCATCAAACTATTTAAACGCTCAAGAGCAAAAAACACCGGCACATCCTTTTTTCGGTTCATTTAATTTAAGCGAAAAAGAAATTACAGAGAACCTGCATGATAAAAGCCTGGGAGGCTTGCAAAGCGCAGAAAGTGAGCAGTACGAAAATATAAAAAGTATCATTGATGCGAAATTTAAAATAGCAGATGCGCATTTATGTGCGGCTAATTTTATTTGTGCAGATACAGGAGACATTTGCGTTGTAGATACAGAGGGCGGAGCACTAAAAGGTCTAAGTAAAACAAAAACAAATATTATAGTAGCCGGAATAGACACGGTTATACCCTCGATAAATAACATTGAAATATTTACTCACCTATTAGCTCTTTACGGAGTTGCCAAACCCAATGCGGTGTACACCAAACTGCTTCGCAGAAACAGAGAAGCAAAAAACAAAAACACACACATTATTTTATTGGATGATGGCAGAACGGAAAAATTAAAAGACCCGGAATACCGCTCCTTGTTACACTGCATTAACTGCGGAGCATGTTACCAGGTGTGCCCACTGGTAAAAACGAGCGGTACAGAAGAGCACGCTTTTAAAGAGGGGCCGCTAGGTCTGGCAAAAGGAAGTGTTGCACATAGCAGTTTAATGTGTGAAAAATGCACAACAACCTGTCCGGTTCACATTCCAATACACAACATTATTCTTAATAATAAAAAAGGGAGTGGTGGATTAATGAGAGCAACTAAAAAGAAGAGTATGTACTATTTCTTTTGGAAGCAAACCATAATGAACAGGGATATAATGAATTTGGGTGGAGTGAAAACAAGAAGGCAGATAAATAAAAAATTGTTTAGTCCCTGGTGGGGAAGCACATCAACCATTCCGGATGTTAGAACCGAATGTTTTAATGAAGCCTGGAGAAATAAATATGGAGAAGACTAGTTCTGTATTTTAGTTACTAGTGTTTGTATAATAATGTTTTTGTCTGAGTGTAGGCGAAGTAAATAATTTCCCGAAGACAATCTCTTTTCTATCACTATTTTATTATTCTTAATTAGCCCATCGACAACTTCGGCCCCTGACAAATTAAACAGCTTATAACTCTCCCAATTAACGTTTTCTGATTCAATTTGTATAGTGCTTACAAATGGGTTTGGATAAACCCTAATGCTAGGTGCTCTTATTCCTTCTGCAGACATAAAGTTATTGTCTGTGGCCTGCACCAGGCCGTCAGTTGAGGTACCCATCCAAATTAAGTTGGTGGGCCCATAATCCATGCTTATAATATTCTCATCCATTACTCCAAAGGGTGCCATTAAGTGGTAATTGAATATGATATTTTGTTTTATTAACAAGCCAAAATTTTGTGAACCGATTAATACATTGCCAAATAATCCAATAGTAAAAGCATTCAAGTTGTTAGAGGCAATGGTTGAGTTAACCGTATTTTGAATGACCCAATTAATAGTACCAATGTAACCGATAAGTCCTCCAGCGGGTGTTGCCATCCAAACTGTTCCATTATTGTCTTCAATAATATCTAAAATGGTATTGTCGGGTAGGCCGCTGTTGGTTAAAGTATAAGTAACAAACGAAGTGTCGGTTATAATACTAAGCCCACCGTTAATGGTGCCAATAAACTTTTGATCGTTTGCATCAATGTAAATGCTCGCTATATTGCTTGATTCTAAATCAGAATTAAACTGATTGTACACAGTCCATGAGGTGTCTTCAATTCTAACCAGGCCACCTGTTGTACCAACCCACATTACCCCGCTGCTTTCTTGGCCGATGGAACGCACAAAGTCATCAGGCAGGGAAGAGTTAGAGATGTTATATGTTGTCCAGTTGGTGTCATTGTAAGCCGTTAAGCCACCGGTAAATGTTCCAACCCATTTTTTATTGGTGTTATCAATAAAAATACTGCGAATAGAATTGGACGGAATGTTCGAGTTGCCGGTATTGTAAATAGTCATGTTATGAGCACCATCTAAAAACACCAAGCCATTATCTGTCCCTATCCATCCGTCATTGCTTTGTTCAACAGCTATGGCGCGTATAGTGTTGTTTGGCAACATGGAATTAGCGCTGTTGAAATGATTGAAAATTATTTGGGCGCCTGATGTACTAAAACAAAATAAAAAAGAAAGAAAAAGAAATGTTTTTTTCATGCGCCAAAGATAAGCATTATACAAAATGTGAAACCCTTTTTGTTGTGCAGGCGGCTGTTCAAACAATTGGCAATCTCATTTTTTGAAGCTCTTCATACACTTCAAGAGCTCTGTTCTTTACGGATTCGTCCACATGAGATGCGGGTTTTGATGATTTATTAAAGGGTTCAATATTAGATACCTTTAAATCAAGGTTAAGCTCTGTACTTAACGCAGCAAGCAGGCTTTCTGGTGTATTAAGGAGGTCCTCATAGTTTACAATAACCATATTGTCCTTGTTTTCTAAAGACAGAAGCTTGGTATAATAGTTTATCCAGATAGAAATCCAATAATTTATCGATGAAGTGTCAAATTGATTGCACAAGTCAAGATGATCAAAGCCGAAAGCCTTGTGGTTTAAACCAAACTCATGGTGGCCCAACCAATTCATGTACTCCAACACAAACGAATCTTTACTTTGCATTTTTGAAAACCGATAGTGTTGATTTTTTAAAGACAGTGCATGGTCAATGGGGTGTCTGAACAGAAGCACAACTTTATACTTTGCATTGTTAGACACCAAAGAATTGTGTCTTAGTATGAGGTTGTTGTTTTTTGCAAGATAAGTGGTGGATGCATTATTTGGTCGTATTAAATTTTGATAATCCATGTATTCTTTAAAGACGGAATCATTCAGATCGTGTTCGGTTAAGGTGTTTTTGGCAATGAACGAATCATTAAGAAACACCTTAAAGAA
>JABDLV010000167.1 GCA_013001815.1 Bacteroidia bacterium | reverse complement strand
AAGAATATCACTTTCTGTCAATTCCAATCGACCCCATGATATAATATACAAAAAACGTACTTTTTTTCCAAAAGTTCTTTATAAAGCAGAATAAAATATATTTGCTGCCTATGATGATAAAGAAAATAGGATTGTTGAAGGAAGGAAAGACTCCACCGGATAAGCGCGTGCCTTTGAGCCCCAGAATTGCCAAATTAGCAGAAAAGAAGTTTGGAGTTGAAATTGTTGCTCAAGCATCGGCCCCAAGAACGTTTGATGATGAAGAATATAGCAAGTTGGGAATGGAAGTGCTAAATGATTTAAAAGCTTGTGATGTGTTATTGGGAGTGAAAGAAGTAAAGATTAAGGAGCTGATAGCAGACAAAACCTATTTCTTTTTTTCGCACACCATTAAAAAGCAAGAGTACAATAGAGATTTATTACGTGCCATTTTAGATAAGAACATTCGGCTTATAGATTATGAGTGCATAACCGATAAGAAGGGAAATAGAATAATTGGCTTTGGAAGGTATGCCGGTATTGTTGGTGCGTATAATGCAATTAGGGCATTTGGGTTAAAGAAAAAACTGTTTGTGATTGACCCACCGGAAAACTTCAAACATAAATCACAAATTATTCAACGATTGAATCATTTAAACTTACCTAATTGCAAATTGCTGGTAACAGGTGGGGGAAGAGCTGCCAATGGAACAATGGAAATTTTGGGAGCAATGGGAATTAGAAAAGTAACTCCGTTTGAGTTTATTTCATTTGAATTTGAAGAGCCTGTGTTTGCACAGTTGCGTAGCAGAGATTATGTAGAACACAAAGACAACATTGACCATGAAACCAAATACTTTTATGATCACCCGGAAGAGTATGTATCTACTTTTGATCAATACACTGCACATTGTGATGTATTAATTCACTGCGCTTATTGGAACCCCGCTGCACCATTACTGTTTACTAAAGAAGAAATGAAAGCAGATGGTTTTAAAATTAGTGTGGTTGCAGATGTAACTTGTGATATTAATGGAAGTGTACCGGCAACGCAAAGACCTAGCACTATTGCAGATCCTTTTTATGATTACAATGTAAAAACAGAAAAATTAGAAGATGCGTTTGCATCTGACATAACAATAATGGCTGTAGATAATTTGCCTTGTTCTTTACCTCGTGATGCCAGTGAAGATTTTGGAAAAGAATTATATGAGAAAGTATTTCCTTCTTTGTTTGGCGATGATGCAAATGGAATTATTGAAAGAGCAACAATTACAGAGAATGGTAAGCTAACCGAGAATTATAAGTATTTAGAGGAGTGGGTTTCTTAAGATTGAATTGCCTCGTCTGCAGAATGCTTTAACAAGCTAATGGTATTCTCTGGGTTTTCTGATTTAAATACTGCATTACCTGCTACCAGTATATTTGCACCGGCTTTTAATAAAGCACTTGCGTTTGCTGTATTTACTCCACCATCAATTTCAATTAATGCTTTAGAGTTTTTCTTATAGATCAATTCGCGGAGCTCAGTAATTTTATTGTAGGTGTTTTCAATAAATTTTTGCCCGCCAAAACCGGGGTTAACGGCCATTACACAAACCAATTCTACATCAGCTATAATATCAGATAACACATTAATAGGTGTGTGAGGGTTTAAAGCTATACCAGCTTTGCAATTTGCATTGTGTATGTTTTGTACACTTCTATGCAAGTGTGGACAAGCCTCATAATGAACAGAAATAACATCTGCACCGGCTTCTGCAAATCGTTCTACATATCTATCCGGTTCTACTATCATTAAGTGTACATCTAATGGTTTTTTAGCTTGCGAGTTAATGGCTTTGATTACCGGCAAACCAAATGAAATGTTTGGTACATACACGCCATCCATAACATCTAAATGAAACCAATCGGCTTCACTTTTATTAACCATATCAATGTCTTTAGCCAAATTGGTAAAATCGGCCGAAAGTAGGGAAGGAGCTACAATTGCTATCATAGAACAAAAGTAGCCTTTTTAATGAATAAGTAATAGGATTTTAGCCCAGGTAACTTCTAAGAATTTTGCTTCTGGAAGTATGCTTTAGTCTGCGAATGGCTTTTTCTTTAATTTGTCTTACACGCTCACGTGTTAAGTCAAATTCATTACCAATCTCTTCTAAAGTCATGCCCGGCTTATCGGTTAATCCAAAATACAAGCGAATAATATCTGCTTCTCTGGGTGTTAACGTACCAAGTGCTCTTTCTACTTCGCGCTTTAATGATTCAGACATTAACTTCGTTTCCGGAGTGTGGTCATCTTCGCCTTGCATAAAATCCATCATGGTTCCATCTTCGCTATTCGGAATAGGAGCATCCATAGAAACATGTCTTCCGGAATTTCGCATTGATTCAATTACATCCTTCACAGACATTTCCAACATATCTGCAATTTCTTTTGCAGACGGTTCTCTTTCAAAATCTTGTTCTAATTTTGAGAATGCTCTGTTAATCTTATTGATGTAACCGATTTTGTTTAATGGTAAGCGAACAATACGTGCTTGTTCTGCTAAAGCTTGTAAAATGCTTTGTCTAATCCACCATACAGCATAAGAAATGAATTTAAATCCACGGGTTTCATCAAAACGCTGAGCAGCTTTAATCAGCCCCAGATTTCCTTCATTAATTAAATCGTTTAATGATAAGCCTTGGTTTTGGTATTGCTTTGATACAGATACTACAAAACGCAAATTGGCACTAGTCAATTTTTCTAATGCTTTTTGATCTCCCTTTTTAATTCGAATGGCAAGTTCTACTTCTTCTTCAGGCTTTAGCAAAGGCACCTTGCTAATTTCTTGAAGATACTTATCCAGGGAAGCAGTTTCACGATTAGTGACCTGCTTGGTAATTTTTAATTGGCGCATAAAATTGTGTTTAACTCTATGGCTAAACGCACCAAGTAGCAACTAGTTTCAAGTAAAAACGGCCATAAATTACAGGCCGTTTTACTTAGAATTGCTTATGTAAGAATCTGACCTATTTTGTCAAATTCCTTAATATTTATTCGCTTTTTGCAGGTGCTGGGCTAGCAGGTCTTGGAATCAGTACCTTGCGTGAAAGCTTCAGCTTACCTGTTCTTGAGTCCACATCGATTAATTTTACTTTTACAATTTCGCCTTCTTTGAAAACACCATCCATCGTCTCAATTCGTTTCCAGTCAATTTCAGAAATGTGTAACAAGCCGTCTTTACCGGGTAAAATTTCAATAAATGCACCAAAAGGCATAATATTTTTAACTTTTCCTTCATACACTTCACCTACTTCCGGTACCGCAACGATGCCTTTTATTTGAGCTGTTACGCTTTCAATAGCTTCTTTATTATCTGCAGAAATCTGAACTACACCTTGGCCGTCTTTCTCATCAATAGAGATATTAGCACCGGATTCGCGTTGCATTTCTTGAATGATTTTACCTCCAGGCCCAATAACCGCTCCAATATATTCTGTTGGAATGCGCATTTCAACAATACGTGGTGCATGGTCTTTGTAATCTGAATTAGGTTGAGATAGTGTATTATTCATCTCGTTTAAGATGTGTAATCTACCGGCTTTTGATTGCTCCAATGCTTTTATCAACACATCGTATGGCAAGCCTTTTACTTTTAAATCCATTTGGCAAGCACAAATACCTTTTTCCGTACCTGTTACTTTAAAGTCCATATCTCCTAAGTGATCTTCATCGCCAAGAATATCAGACAATACAATGAATCTATCACCATCACTAATCATTCCCATCGCAATACCCGAAACAGGACTTGAAATTCCAATACCTGCATCCATTAGTGCTAATGAGCCTGCACAAACAGTTGCCATAGATGAAGAACCATTAGATTCTAAAATATCTGAAACCACACGAATGGTGTATGGATTATTTTCTTCTGTTGGTAGTACTTGTTGTAAAGAACGCCAAGCTAAGTGACCGTGTCCAATTTCTCTTCTGCCCGGACCTCTGTTTGGTCTAACTTCACCTGTAGAAAAACCAGGGAAGTTATAGTGCAGTAAGAACTTCTTAGTGCCACTGTGCATGGCAGTATCTATAATCTGCTCATCTAACTTAGTACCTAAAGTTACTGTAGTTAAAGATTGAGTTTCACCTCTGGTAAATACAGCAGAACCATGTGCACTTGGTAAGTAGTCTACTTCAGACCAAATTGGTCTAATCTCATCTAATTTTCTTCCATCTAATCTGCCGTTGGTATCCATCATCATATTACGGATGGCATCTTTTTCTACATCATGAAAATACGTGTGAATCAACCCTTTTTTCTCAGCTAATTCTTCTTCGCTAAATTGCTCTTTAAAGGTTTCTCTAATTGCTTTAAAGTTTTCTCCTCTTTCCTTCTTATTTGGGTTACCTGTTTTCGCAACTTCATATACCTTATCATAGGTTTCTGCTTTTACTTTTGCACGTAATTCTTCATCATGAATTTCATGCTCATATTCTTGTTTTGTTACGCCACCAATCATTTCAGCTAGTTCTAACTGTGCCGCACATTGAACTTTGATAGCTTCATGTGCTTTCTTAATAGCTTCTACCATTTCAGATTCTGATAACTCAGCCATTTCACCTTCTACCATGTTAACGTCATTTGCATTACCTGCAACAATTAAGTCAAGGTCTGCACGCTCCATGTCGCTAATGTTTGGGTTAATTACATAGTTGCCATCAATACGGCAAACTCTTACTTCAGAAATTGGTCCGTTAAACGGAATGTCTGAAATAGTTAATGCTGCACTGGCAGCTAAACCTGCTAATGAATCCGGAGACACTTCTTTGTCTGCAGATTTTAGGGTAATCATTATTTGAACGTCTGCGTGGTAATCTTCAGGGAAAGTTGGACGCAAAGCACGGTCAACTAAACGGCATATTAAAATTTCATGCTCGCCTAATCTTGCTTCACGTTTAAAAAACCCACCAGGGAATCTTCCTACAGATGCATATTTTTCTTGATAATCTACTGATAATGGAAGGAAATCTGCTCCCTCTCTGCCTTCTGGGCTTGCAACTGCTGTTGCGAGTAACATACAGTTACCCATTTTTACTACTACTGAACCATTTGCTTGTTTGGCCAGTTTTCCGGTTTCAATACTAATTGTTCTACCGTCTTCTAATTGAAATGTTTTTGTTGTTCCTTGAATTGACATCTTTTTTCTTTTTTTTTCTTTGTTTACGTCTGTTTTTAATCAAAAAAAGGCAACTACACAGCTGCCTTTTATGTTATAATAATTTATTTAATTCTTCTTTGTTTTACTTACGGATACCAAGCTTCTTAATAATGGCTCTGTATCTTACTATATCATTTTTCATTAAGTAGTCTAAGAAGCTTCTTCTTTTACCAACTAATGCAATTAGCGCACGTTGAGTAGAGTAGTCTTTCTTTTGCTTTTTTAAGTGCTCGGTTAAGTAACTAATTCTGTGTGTGAATAATGCAATTTGTCCTTCCGTAGATCCGGTATCTTTTTCTGATTTACCGTTATCTTTAAAAATTTCTTTCTTCTTTTCGCTGCTTAAATACATGATTTTCTATTAGATATAATTTTTTTACAGTTGGCAAAGATAGGAATATTTCTTCAAAAGCGAATGAATATTAAGGCCTAAATTACCTTAGTTCATGAGTAGGCGAACCGCTTGTGACAGCTTGTTTTTCAAGTCTTTACGCTCTACAATAAAATCTATAAAGCCATGCTCTTGAACAAACTCTGCCCGCTGAAATCCTTTTGGCAAATCTTTACCTATGGTTTCCTTTACCACCCTTGGGCCGGCAAAAGCAATTAAAGCGCCCGGCTCAGCAATATTTAAATCGCCAAGCATGGCAAATGAAGCAGTGACTCCACCTGTGGTTGGGTCAGTTAATACAGATATGTAGGGTAATTTTGCTTTTGAAAGCAAAGTGAGTTTAGCAGATGTTTTAGCCATTTGCATCAAGGAGTATGCTGCTTCCATCATTCTTGCTCCACCTGATTTTGAAATGCAAACAAAAGCACATTTATTCTTGATGGCATGATCAATTGCTCTTGCAATTTTTTCTCCCATTACAGAACCCATAGATCCGCCAATAAAACCAAAATCCATACTGGCAATTACCATTTTTTGTCCATCTACTTCTCCATAGGCAGTACGAATGGCATCATTCAATTTTGTTTTGTCTCGGGTAAGTACTAAGCGGTCTTTGTATTTCTTGGTGTCTTCAAAAGTGAGTGGGTCTGCAGAAACCAAGTGCTCATCTAACTCTTCAAAAGC
>JABDLV010000175.1 GCA_013001815.1 Bacteroidia bacterium | reverse complement strand
TTCGAATGCCGAAGCAGATTTTTTTATTTCAAGCAGTGATAGTATTGTCAAGCATGAGGTAACTATGAAACTAGATAGTGTAAATGAAAACGGAATACATTTAAGTTGGACTGAGTATACCAGGTGCAGGGTTAGTGGTTATTCAATTTATCGTGCAAATATGTCTACAGGTAAATTCACATTGTTGAATTCGGTAAGTGGAAACTTATTGAACTTTGTAGATAATGATTTTGTTTGTCCGCAGCCGTTCCTATATTATGTTAAGCCTAAGGTATCTTGTGCCAAAGTGTACCCCAAAAAAAGTAACCATGTTGTGGCGGATCCATTTGTAAGTTTATCTCAACAAAAAATGGAAATAGTAGAAAGTACCGCTATAAATGACTCGAGCATATTAACTGAATGGCGCAAACCGTCTGTTTTTCCTGATTTAATATTATGTTTTGATGTATACAGGTCTACGGATAATAAAAAGTATGATTTCATTGCAAGAGTGGAAGAAAGTGGAACTGATTACCTGGATCGGTTTGTAGACTTAAGGAACAGCTCTTACTTCTATAAAGTAATTCCAATAAATTCTTGTGATAAAATTCAAGTAAAAGGAAATTATAGCGCAAAGGTTATATTGAGCGCAAATGAAACGGATGGAATTACAAAATTGAAGTGGAGCAAACATAAAATTTGGGAAACGGGTGTTGAGAAATATGTTGTGGAAAAATTAAATGAAACAGGTACGTGGGATGTAGTTAAGGAAGTTAATGCAAATACTTTTGAAATAAACGACTAATCCAATACCCCTTTTTTCTGATTTGATTTTGCGCTTTCAATCGAGCCATTCAGTTCAAATCCAATAATCAATTGCAGCGCATTAAAATAAATCCAAAGTAATATTATTAGTAAGGTACCAATTGAGCCGTATAGTTTATTGTACTGACCGAAATTTGATATAAAGTAATTAAAGGCTAGTGAGGTTAGAATCACTAGTATTGTGGCGAGGGTTGAGCCGGCAGAAATAAATTTGTATCCTTTTATTTTAGCTGTACCAAAATAGTAGATAGAACTAATCGCTGTAAATGATAGTAACAACAGAATAATCCATTTACCAATTTGCAGCAGTACTACCGGTGTTTCATTATTTAAAATTCCCTGATTATTTAAGTATTGTAATAAGACTTCATTCGTAACAAGTAAAGCAATTGCCAAAATAATTAGCAGGGTTAATACAAATGTTAAATACAAGGAACTAAGCCATTGTTGCATTGTTGACTTGCCTTCACTTACGTGGTAGGATTTATTAAACCCTTTAATCATCGTATTCACACCATCAGTGGTAAAAATTAAAGCGGTTATAAATCCTATTGACAATAAGCCTCCTCTTTGTCTTTTAATTACGTCAGTGATGGTTTCACTAATTACCTCATATGTGATTGGTGGTAATAGTGTTTGAATTAGCAAAAGCATTTGATCTTGAAATCCTTCAATGGGCAAATAAGGAATAAGTGTAAACAGAAAAAGGATTCCGGGAAATAGTGCTAGAAAAAAAGTGAATGCTAATGCCCTAGATCTGGTTTGAATACTTCCTTTTTGAATTCCACGCCAAAAGAATATGGCTACATCATATAGTGGTACTCCTTCAAATCCGGGTATAATGATTTTTTTACTGACAATAATCAGTGGGAAGAGTAATAGTTTAATACTCTTAACAATAAAAGTAAACCACTTTTTAATGGTTGTCATTTATTTAAATCGCTTTTAAACTAAGGTCCATGCTTTTATAAGAATGGGTGAGTGCACCAACAGAAACATAATCAACACCTGTTTCAGCATAATCTCTAATCGTATCTAAAGTTATACCGCCTGATGCCTCTGTTTCATACCTTGAATTTATGTATTTCACTGCTTCTTGAGTGTTTGACGGTTTAAAATTATCAAGCATGATTCTGTCAACGCCACCAATTGAAACTACTTGTTCAACTTCATTTAAGTTTCTTGTTTCAATTTCTATTTTCAATTTTAAGTTTTTGTCTCTTAAATAGTTATTGGCAGATTCAATTGCCTTGGCAATTCCACCGGCATATTCAATATGATTGTCTTTAATCATCATCATATCGTACAATCCCATTCTATGATTAGTTCCTCCGCCAATTCTTACAGCCCATTTTTCAAGATACCTAAAATGAGGAGTCGTTTTTCTAGTATCTAATACTTTACAATTTGTTCCTTTTATTTTCTCAACATATTTATTGGTTATGCTTGCAATTCCACTCATTCTTTGCATGCAATTAAGCACTAAGCGTTCTGCCATTAAAATAGCCTGTGCTTTTCCATGCACTGTAAACGCAATGTCACCTACGCTAACTTTATCGCCATCTTTATTAGTAAAATTTAGTTCCAGCGAATTATCGAATTGATTAAATATAAATTCTGCTAATTCAATGCCGGCAATAATTCCATCCTCTTTAACCAATAGCTTAGCTCCGGATTTAGCAGTTGAAGGTATGCATGCTAATGAAGTATGATCTCCATCCTTTATATCTTCTAAGATTGCTTCATCAACAAACTTTTTGAGTAATTCTGTGTTCATTCGTTAAAAGTAAAGTTTATTCAAAAGAGCTTGAAATAAAAAAGCCGTTTTTATTAAAAACGGCTTTTATCGATCAAATAAGGATCGGTATATGAGTTATCTGAATGTCTTATTCCTTTTCAAATCGAAGTTCGTGTACAATTTCTGAACCCATGTGCGATTTGATAAAAAAGTAAGTTCTAAAGGTAAGGCCATTGGTTGTCTTTAAGTTTCCAATAGCATATTTAGCGCCTTCTTTAGACACTCCTTTGTGCATAATCTTAAAGTCTGAAGGTTTATTCTTGTTAAAAAAGGCAACAAGAATTTGCTCAGCTTGAGACTTGCTATACACATCTTCTTTGTTCAAAATAGTTAAATCAACTTTTGAACTAAAATGTGCAGAAAGGGCTTTTGCATCGCCTTTTTTTATAGCATTTCCCACAGTAGTGTAAATATCACCAAAGGCGTAAACCGCTAATGCGCTCATTACCAGGAATATAAGTATATACTTCGTTTTTTTCATGCTGATTTTAGCTTATTCTATAAAGGCCGCAATAATCACGCCAAATCAAAGATGGGGAGTTAATAATAAAGGCAACTTTATTGTTTCTCTTACTCTGGTTTACGAAACAATCTCTATATGGATACGTGCGCTCAAGCTAAAATAAAAATATCTTTGTGAAAATCAATATGATTCTTATGTTAAGAATCTATATGGCTGATATTCAGTAATTTAAGTATGAAGGTAGAATTATTAGTAATTGGAAAAGTTAAGCAAGGTTTTGTGAATGAAGGAATTGCCGAGTATGAAAAAAGGATAAAGCATTTTGTCAAATTCAAAATTAACAGATTGCCTAGTCCCAAAATTAAGTCCAAAGATGAAATTCAAATAGTAAATGCAGAAAGCCTAAAACTCCTTTCTCAAATTGATAAACAAGACAATTTGATTCTTTTAGAAATTGGAGGAAAATCATACAATACACTGCAGTTTTCTAAATTCATTGATAAGAACATAAATGGATTTGGAGGAAAGACCATTTTTTTGATTGGCGGTGCGTATGGGGTAAGTGATGAGTTGAAAAAAAGGGCGAATCATAAAATATCCATGTCCGAGTTTACTTTTACTCATGATATGGCGCAACTTATATTATTAGAACAATTGTACCGCGGATACACAGTCTTAAACAAAATACCTTATCATCACTGATTCAATTCTGCTTCTTTATAAATCTGAATATATGTATCAGTGGCCTTTTTTAAATCATAATATTTAGCGGCTACTTCTCGGCTTTGTTTTTTGTCAATTAAAAGTGAAGCATCAATTTTTGAAATAGCTTTTTCGTATTCTTCGGTTGTAAAATCATTAATCAGAATTCCCGAATCACTTTCATTAATTATTAAATCAGTATCGCCAATTCCGCTGTTGCAAATAATTGGAATACCCATACTCATTAACTCACCTTGTTTAGTGGGTGATGAAGCTTTTTTGGAGAAACATGGTTTTATAAAAAATATAGAAGCAGAAAACAAACTAGAGTAGTACGGTATATGTTCTAATTCAGATGGGGTTATGATTATGTCAGATTCACCTAGGCCTTGTTTAATAGCTTCTTCAATGATGAATTCTTTCTTTTCTTTAGTAACAAATAAAAATTTTGCACCTGGTCTCTTTGATTTTAATAATTTGAAAAAGGATAACATTTCCGGTAACATATACCAAGTGCCAATTGAGCCAATGTATCCTAAAACAAAATCATCAGCTTGTAAACTTAAGCTTTGTCCTTTTTCATTTACCAGCTTTGTGTCAATGTGATTATAGTCAAACAGATTCATATTTACACTGCATGGTATTACGGAAATATTATCTGCTGATTTGTAATTTTTTAGCCATCCGCTAACAATCTTTTTAGCCTCGTGAGTTAATACAACAATATGGTCTGCGTTATGTAAAAATTTTATTTCTTTTCTTTTGAAATAACCATATATCAATGAGTAGATAGGATTTATCAACTTCCAAATTTTGCCATCCACCCTCTCATCTGCCCAAAATCCGCGCATGTCAAATACAAAGTAGCTGTTATATTTCTGTTTGCAACTTAAGCCAACTAGAGCAGAGATATAACTTCTGCAATGCACCAGTTTATAATTGTGAGTTTTGTATAGTTTAAAAACTTCTTTTCTTAGTTTAATAATATCCCAAATAGTAGATAATACTGGCGGTCGTTTGGTATAATTTAATGGAACCCATTTAATGTTGTTTTGGCATAATTTGTCTTGAATAATTGCTCTGTTTTTTTGGTAAACGATTTCTTTTTCAAAACTTATAAGGGTAATTTCGTAACCGCAATTAGAAAGCTCAAATAAATATGGCATTACTTGTGACTGCCCTAAAGGGTCAGTCATTCCATCGTAGCTTATATATAATGCTTTCAAATTAAGTCGTTTTATTGGTTGCAATAACGCTAATTTTGTAAATATCTAATTTAATAGATGAAATACATATCTCTAGTTGATCTTACCCTTGGGCCAATAATACTGTTCTTCATTATTATGTTTTCTATATTAATTAGAAACAGGCGTATTGGAGAAAACCCAGAATACAAGTATTATTTGATTGGATTATCATTAAAACTTTTTGGGGGTATTTCACTTGTTCTCGTGTATTCATTTTATTACGATGGAGGAGATACACATGCATATTTTAACGATGGTGTTTGTTACTCTAAATTAATGTTTTCCAATATCATTAGTTATATGGATGTAATGATTAATGGTATTAATTGGAGGAGTTTGTTTTTATTTGATGATCAAACTGGAATTCCTACTTACTATAGAGATTCTCAAACGTATAACGTTGTTCGAATCACAAATTTAATTGTTACACTTTCGTTTAGAAGTTTTGTTGTTACAACTTTAATCATTTCATGGATTTCGTTTATTGGTATATGGAAAATGTATAAAGTGTTTTATACTGAATTTCCACATTTAAATAAGCAAATGGCAATAGCTGTATTGTTTATCCCATCTGCATTTTTTTGGGGTTCTGGATTATTAAAAGACACAATTACATATAGCGCATTGGGATATTTTGTCTATAGCTTTTACTTTATTCTAGTAAAAAAGAACTTTTCTTTTGGAAATATAATAACAATACTAGCATCAATATTCGTTATTATATCAATAAAGCCCTACATTTTGGTTGCCTTACTGCCAAGTTCAATATTATGGATATTCATCTATGTAACCAATAGTATTAAAGGTTCTATGGTAAGGTATCTGGCAATTCCATTTTTGCTTTTAATGGCAGCAGGTTTTAGTTTTGGAATATTAGCTTTTTTAAATTCTAGCATGGAACAGTATTCGTTTGACAGAATATTGGAAAAAGCAGTTCTTACGCAACAAGATTTAAAAAGTGAGCATTACCTGGGTAATTCATTTGATATCGGAGATTTTGATGCTAATTTACCAAGCATGCTATCTAAATCTCACTTGGCTTTAAACGCAGCGTTGTATAGGCCATACATTTGGGAAGCAAATAACCCAGTTATGTTTTTGTCTGGATTAGAAAATTTATTTTTTCTTTTTTTAACTATGCTTGTAATTGTTAAACTCAAAGTTTATAAAATATTTACATATGCATCTCAAAATGGCCTCTTAATATTTTCAATTGTCTTTAGTTTATTTTTTGCATTCTCAGTTGGTATTTCCACTTCAAATTTTGGAAGCTTGGTTAGATACAAAATACCGTTAATACCTTTTTATATTGCGAGTTTGTACATTTTATTAGACTTTCATAAAAAAGCTAAAGAAAAAATCATCACTAGAAAAATGAAAATATCAAAATTGGACCCTGTAAAAACTTAGTCAGTTCTATTTTTTTTCATCCATAATTGTAAAATAATTATTGACCAAATTCTATTAAACAAGTACTCATGCCCGCTTCTATATTGCGAAACTAACTTGCTCACGTATTTGTAATTGAGTATTCCAATACTTTCAACCGCGCCTTTGCTTAGATTTTCTTCAATTAAATATTTTAATTCGCTATTAAGCCATTTTTTAATAGGTAAAGCAAAGCCTTGCTTCTTTCGATTAAAAAGATCCACTGATAAATGTCTATATAGCACTTTCTTCAAAATATGTTTCCTGTCACCATTCTTAACTTTTAGTGAAGGATCTAAATTAAGTGCGAACTCCACAATCCTATAATCCAAAAGTGGTACTCTGCCTTCTATAGAATACTTCATGGTTGCCCTATCAATTTTTGTTAAGAGATCACCCGGCAATGTACATTGCAACTCAAAAATTGCCTGTTTTTCAGATGGACTAATTACTCTTTCATTCAGGCTATTATTGGAATTGGATAAATTGTTAAATTTTAAAGAAGAGTTTTCTAATGTGTCTGAGTTATTAAAGAATGATTCACTCAGCAAGTTTCCGAGTTCATTCTCAGTAAAAAAGTATTGCTCTTGACTAAAAATGTGAGCTGGTAAAAATGTATTAGTATTATAATCGAGCAATTTTGAAACTCTTTTATATCTATTAGGTAATTGATTTAATATTAAACTTAGGGGTTTTTTGAAATTATGTAATAATGGGTTGGCTAACCTTTCTGCCCACTGGTAAGCACCATAACCGTGAAACAGCTCATCTCCACCTTCACCAGACAATACAACAGTAACATGTTTACTTGCCATTTTTGATACAAGCATTGTAGGAATTGATGAGCTATCAGCATATGGTTCGTCATAACAATCAATGATAGACTCAACCAAGTCAATTGCCTCTTTGTGAGTTACCATGAATTCATGATGGTTTGTATTCAAGGCGTTTGCCACTTTTTTGGCAATGTCTGCTTCATTAAACTGGCTTTCCTTAAATCCAATTGTGAACGTATTAATCTTATCGTTTGAAACTTCTACTGTTTTAGCAGCAACTACACTTGAGTCTATGCCACCGCTCAGGAAAACACCATAAGGCACATCGCTTTTTAAACGATACTTTACTGAAGATGATAACAGTTCATCTAATTTATTAATTGCTTCAGTTTCATCAGAAATTATTTCATCATTTAGTTTATTATTTGCGTTCCAGTATTGCTTTAACTCTAAACCCTTATCATTAAATTTTATATAGCTCCCAGGCTCAAGCTTCTTAATATTATTATAAATAGTATGAGGTGCGGGAATAAAACCCATGTGCAAAAATAATTTTATCGCCTCATTGTTAATGCTAAAATTTAAAGTTTGTAAGGCTGTTAAATTTTTCAATTCAGATGAAAAGGCTAACTGTTCTCCATCCCAATAGTAATAAAGTGGTTTAATGCCAATTTTGTCAATTGATAAATAAAGTTCATGCTCAATCTTGTCATAAATAGCAATTGAAAACATTCCATTTAATTCGGTAAGGAAGTTAACCCCTGTTTCAGAAAAAAGTTCAAGTATAACTTCAGTGTCGCACGTTGTTGTTAAGGATTGAGCACCTTTTTCTAGACTTTGAGAAAGTTCTTCAAAATTATAAACCTCGCCATTGTACACAGTCACATATCTTTCATTATGAGAGTGCATTGGTTGATTAGCATTGTCACTTAAGTCTAAAATTTTTAAACGATTATGTCCAAGAAAACCAATTTCAGAACGAAAAATTGCAGAAAAATCCGGACCTCGGTGTTCCGTTTTGTCTAATGCTGATAGAAACTCTTGTTCAGAGATATCTTTTTTGAATGACATAAAACCGGCAATTCCGCACATTATTATTTAAAATTTTATTAGGAATGAAAGTAGAGATATTCTATTAATAAATAATGTAATCTATAATTGAAATTTATAGTTGTGAACTATTAATAGAGCTAATTATTATTTTAAATTTACTTTTTCTCAACTAAATTTAATCAGAATCTATTATCAGATAACTTTATGAGTTCGAACAATAAAATTGCAGTATTGGTATTGTCTTGCGATTCATATTCTGATTTATGGCATCCATTTTTTGAATTATTCTTTAAATATTGGCCAGATTGTCCATACAAAGTATATCTAACAACCAATTTTAAAGATTTTAATAATGATAGAGTTACAACATTAAAAAGCAATGAAAAATCTAACTGGTCATCAGAACTAAAAATCGTATTAAATAAAATTCAAGAGAACCATGTAATAGTAATTCTAGAAGATTACTTTTTATATGATTTTGTTGATACTCCTTGGCTAGATAGTTTAATTGAAGAATATTATAAGCAGAATGCTTCATTTATTCGATTGGGTATATTTCCCGAGCTTTATAATCAATTAAGACCAGGAAAAATTATTAATAAGAATCCTGACATATTAAACTTAGAAAAGGGATCGGAATACCGAGTTGATTTACAAATTGCGCTTTGGAAAAAGGAATTTCTAACTGATTTGATAAAAGAAGGTGAAGCTCCTTGGGAGTTTGAACTTGGTGCATCTCAAAGAAGTAATCTTAAAAATGATTTAGTTTTAGGTCTAAAACCAATAAAACATGTTAATATAGTTCATGGGCCAATTTCTTATGAGTGTGGGGCGGTAACTAAGGGCGTATGGATGAGAAAGGCAATTAAAATTGCAAAAGAAAACAATGTAAAATTGGATTTAAGTCAAAGGCCGGTTGAAACTTTATACCGCCATTATAGAAGATTGGTATATACTTCAATGCCGTTTTTCATGCGTAAAGTTATTGATAAGGTTCTTTCATTAATTTCGATAAAAAATTCATAGTTTGAATAATACCGATACTCATAAACCAATTTTATCCATCGTAATTCCTACCAAGGATAGATTAGAAATTTTTACTGAGAGTTTAGAAAGAGCAGTGAATGCAATTGAAAGTGTAAATGCTGAAATTATTGTTGTGAATGATTCTTATGTACCACTTGGAAGTAAATTTGAATTTAATAACAAAGTAAGAATTTACAATAATAATGGAAAAGGCGTTGCAACAGCTAGAAATTTTGGTGCAAACAAGGCCGTAGGGGAATTGATTCTATTTTTAGATAACGATATGTGGTTGAGCAAAGAAAATGTAGAAACTTATTTGCGGCTTACTAAAGAATTGGGTGATGTGATTATTAACTTGAATTGGGTTTATCCAAAATATTTGCATGAAAAAATTAAAAGCACCGCTATTGGGAGATATTTAGATTCAAAAGATTTAACCTCTATGAAGGGTTGGAACAAAGGAAACAACTGGAATGATGATGAGCTTTTTGAATCTAGCGCAGTAGCGAGTGCGAACTTATTAATTAGTCGCAAAAATTTTAATGCACTAAATGGGTATGATGAGACGTTTCCATTTGCCGGATGGGAAGATTTTGACTTTAGTATAAGGGTAAAGAATAGCGGAATTAGAACTTACATTTACCCGAAATCTATGATGTATCATAATGAAAATAATAAATTCGAATTAAATGGATGGTTAAGAAAAAACTATCAAAGCGCAATTACTCAAAAACATGCTGTAGGTATAGGCTATACTGAGCTAAAACAAAAAAGTTCAATTGTAAAGCAATTGATTTATTTAATAATGATTCCTTTTGGGCCATTATTATTGCTTCTTGCAAAAATTCTTTCGCATTATAAATCATTAGATTTTATGTATCAAAAATTGGTTGATGCTCTAACGGGATTAATTATTTATAAAGGATACAAAGGTTATGATTATTAAATTTAATTAAGTGAAAATAAAGATTCTATACGTTATATCTTTAGTAGAAAGCAGCCATACTTTTGAAAGCACTTTCAAGCATATTGATTTAAATAAATATGAGTTGTCCGTAGTTTTTATGCACACACATGAGCCTTTACTAATGAAAAAAGTAATGGATATGAACATTGACGCTTATCATATTCCTTTTTACAAAAATAAGATTAAAGACATATGGGTAATTCCAAAACTTATTAGACTAATTCTTAAAGTGAAGCCTAGTATTGTTCATGTTCATTTGATTGATGGTTCATTTTTCGGATTAATTGCGGCATACATTTGCAGGGTAAAGACTAGAATACATACTAGGCATCATAGTACGCATCATTGGGTTTATGCACCACATGCAGTAAAATTTGATAGATTGATTAATTCAATGGCAACTAAGATTATTGCAGTATCAAATCTTGTAAGAGAAATATTGATTGAAAAGGAAAATGTTTCAGCTCAAAAAGTATCTGTTGTTCATCATGGATTTGATTTACGTGCTTTTCAAAATAGAGATTCAAATAAGATTGGACTCATAAAGGAAAAATATAACCTGAATGATGCTAGCCCAATAATTGGAAATATAAGCAGGTTTATAGAAGAAAAGGGTACCGTATATGTGGTGAGGGCATTTAAAATTTTTTTAATCGACTTTCCAAATGCAGTTTTGGTGATGGCCAATGCTAGGGGAGTATATAAAGATGCTATTTTGAAAGAACTTGAAACTATACCAAAAGAGAGTTATAGAATTATAGATTTTGAAACGGATATCGCATCACTGTATCATTGTTTTGATATTTTTACTCATGTTCCAATCGATTATCATACAGAGGCTTTTGGTCAGATTTATGTTGAAGCATTGGCTTCAAAGGTTCCAAGTATTTTTACAGATTCGGGCATAGCAACAGAGTTTATTGAGGATAAAAAAAATGCTCTGCTGGTTCCATACCGCAATGATGAGGCAATATATCAAGCAATGAATTTAATAATGTCAGATAAAGATTTAAAAGAAAACATTATTCGTAAAGGTTTTGATGATGTTGTGAATTTATTTTCTATTGAAAACATTATAAAGCAATTAGAAAAGGAATATCATGTCTAGTCCATTCTTTTCTGTAATTATTCCAACTTATAATAGAGAAGAATTCATTTTAAAGTCTATTCAATCTGTTCTTAAACAAAAGTACACCGACTTTGAAATATTAGTTATAGATGATGGTAGTACAGATAATTCTTCAAAATTAATTAAACCGTATTTGTCTGATAAGTTGCAGTATTTTTTTATTGAGAATTCTGAACGCGGAGCAGCTAGAAATTATGGCATGTCAAAGGCAAGTGGAAATTATATCACCTTTTTAGATTCTGATGATATTTATTATTCAAATTATTTGGATAACGCATTTGCATGCATAAATAAATTAAATCAACCTGAATTTTTTGCGCAAGCATATGAAAAGATCTCGCCAAGCGGTAAGAAACTGGGAAAAACACTTCCAGGTTCAAGAAATTATTTCGAAGCAATAAGCAAGGGTAATTTTTTAAGTTGCATGGGAGTTTTTCTTGCAAAGTCAGTAATGGTACAGTTAAAATTTAATGAGGATAGAAATTTATCTGGTTCTGAAGACTGGGAATATTGGGTTAGGGTGATGGCACAGTATGACTTAAAGTATAGTGCAAAGGTTTGTTCGGCAATGATTATTCATGAAGACAGAAGTGTTTTGGCAGTGAGTGAAGAGTCTTTGGTAAACAGGAGAAAATTAGCAATGAAATACGCCTTTGAAAATTCATTGGTAGAAAAAAAATTCTCAAATTATAAATCATTAATGAATGCAAATTGGGATACTTATGTCGCTTTGCATCTTATGCTGGATAAGCAATTAGCAACCGGACTTAAGCATTTTAAAAGTGCATTTTTTAATTACCCTTTCATTTTATTTACAAAAAGGTCATTAGTCATAATTAAACTGGCTGTGCAGAAAATGATGGGATTAAGATAAATTATTCGCTATTTTTTAATAGCGGAAAAATAATACTGCTTGTTTAAGTAATTAATTTCTATCAAGTAATACCCAATGCTAACACTGCTGGTGTTAAGAGTTAAAAATTGCAGACCTTTTGCTGTTGCAGCATTGTACAGCTCGCTTACATATGTACCATCAATCGCATAGAGCTTGATTTGCAATGCATCTGAAACAGGAATGTTCACACCCAAAATGATTTCATCGATAAATGGGTTAGGAAATGGGTCAATGAATTGAATTTCATTATCCAAAACCTGGCATGATTTGTTGTTCGAGGTATCAAAATCAGGTAACTCATTTGGTTGAATGGCCTCAACGCATACAAACTCTGGAATATTACTCGGATCAATTTTAAACTGAGCACTAAATGTAAACAACTCTTGTGGGCTGTTTGGTTCTAGAATACCATTCCAGTTCTCGCTAATTATTCCGTATGATTCTGCTTGTGCTACAAGTTGAACCGAATTGATACTTACGTTTCCGACATTTAATAAAGTAGCTTTTATGGTAAGTAAATCATTGTTAATCTCAGTAATTACATTTTGTACAGCAATATCATTCCTTGGATTGAAAATATTAATCGATTGAATTAGTGTATCGTAGCAGCCAAAATTATTTTCCGAAATTAGGGTGATAGGATAAATACCGCTATTCTGATATAAATGAGATGGGTTTAAATCATTGGATAAGGCAGTTGAATCTCCAAAGTTCCATGAATACTGATTGATGCCGGGTGTGTTATTGGTGAAATTTACTAGAAGTGGTGCAGAACCAAATGAAGGAGTAAATGAATATTGAGTGTTTGGAATTTCATTGATTTCTATTGTTTGACTAATAGAATCTGAACAGCCACGTAACGATTGTGCAGTAAGGACCACATTATAAAACCCAACAGTATCATACAAATGGTTTGCATTTGCACCACTAAAAGTATTTCCATCTCCAAAATTCCAATTCCAATTAATTAATGCGCCACTACTAATTGAACTGCTGTCATTAAAAACTATAGTTTGGTTTACACAGTTCCCATTCCAATTAAAGTTAACCACTGGTATAGGGTCAACAGAAATTAATTTAGATACACTGCTTGAGCAATTGTTTATAGTATCACTAACTGTTAGTGTTACATTATAGGATCCAGGGCTAGCATATATGTGTGCTGGGTTAACTATAGCCGAAGTTCCACCATCACCAAAACTCCAAAGCCAATTGGTAACCGGTGAAGGAAAAACAGTAGGTAAATAGGTGAAGGGTACAGGGTCTCCATCGCAAGTTTGGGCAAAATTAAAAGTTGCGAGGGGCGTTTGATTAAAATTAAAAGTCTTGCTAACTGTATCTGAGCAACCTTGAGTTGATATTACTATTAACTCTATCGTATAGGTACCAGGGTTGCTATAACTGTGACTAGGATTTTTAACTGTAGAAGTAACTGTATCACCAAAATCCCAAAACCATTGTTGAATTGTATCTCCAGCTATAACAGTTGCATCTGTAAACTGTATGTTCACATTACTGCAAGTTGCGCTTAAATTGAAATCTGCATTCGGAACATCATTAATGGTTACTTGTTGCGAATCACTGCTAAAACAACCATTGTCATCTGTTACAAAGAGTTGAACATTGTAAATTCCAAAACTTGAATAAAGATGAGAAGGTGATAATGTTGTATCCAAATTACTATCACCAAAATCCCAACTGGTAGATGTAATTGTGCTTCCACTAGTTGGTATCGTATTATTTATAAAATGAATTGAATCTCCATCACAAGTTGAGTTATATGTAAATGAAACATTTGGTTTATCAATTACAGTAATTGTTTTTGTAATTGAAGAATCGCAAGAGCTTGGTGAATAAGCAGTAAGTGTTACGGTATAAACTCCGGCTGTGCTATAGCTATGATTGCTAATTGATGCACTGTCGGTGTTGGAATCTCCGAAATCCCATACACGGAAAATAATCGTATCTCCCGCAACAGCACTAGTATCGGTAAACGTGATAATCTCATCAACACAAACTAGTGTATCACTAATTTCAAAACCCGGTATTGGTCTATTATTAATTTTAATTGTTCTTTGCAATGTATCGCTACAACCATTAGAAGCATAAGCAATCAGTTCTACATTATAAGTGCCGACCACTGCAGGGTATTGATGATAAGGATCAACACTAATGGAAGTATCTCCATCTCCAAAGCTCCACCAATAATTTGTGAGTATCCCTGATTGAATAGTTGAATTATTAATAAAGAAAGACGAATCATTAATACAGGAACTTAAAATTGTAAATTCTGGCTCTGGTGTAGCTAGTATATTAATTTGTTTGTTTATAGAATCAGCACATCCAACTGAAGCAGCTGAACTCAAGCTTACAGTATAAATACCGGGTGAAGTGTATTGATGTATCGGGTTTTGATCACTAGATGTGTTATTGTCTCCAAAGTTCCAATTCCAGAAAGATGGTGTTCCACTGGTCGAGATTGTTGAATCTAAAAATTGAATAGGATTGCTTAAGCACTGATTATCTGTAAAAGTAAAATTACTTATGGGTTTCGAATTTATAAATATGCTGTCCGAAATTGAATTTGTGCATCCGAAATTAGAAGTCACTTCTAGATTTACTAAATAATCACCGGTAATTGTGTATACATTAGAAGGGTTTTGAAGTGTATCACCACTACCATCGCCAAAATTCCATAACCAATTTGATATAAATCCGCTACTAACTATTGATGAGTCAATAAAAGAAATTGACGAATCTTTGCATGATCCGTTACTGCTAAAATTCACCGTTGGCCGAGCGTTAACAACAACACTATCTACTAGATAACTAAAATTACCAAGCGAATCTTTCGATTCTAGAACATAATTATAAGTGCCATTATCCGTATAAAATATGTTAGAAGGATTATAGTTTGTATCAACAGAATTAGAAGCAAAACAAGAATCAGCAAAATTGAATGAGTGAATATCACCATTACCAAAGCTCGTGTGTAAACCATACCAGTCGGAATTGACTTTCATTACATTAAATCCATAAACCGCAGAACTATTAGTTATTATCAAATCTTCAGTTGCAATTGTATTGGTAATGGAATTACCCATATTAACACGCTTGAGCGTTGTCCCATTCCAATGTGCAAGTAGTAAATACCAATTGCCATTATCAAAAACGGCTTGCACACACCGACTTCCACCTGAGGCATTTGATGGTGTTATACTAGTAGTTACAGGTATGTTATTTAATGAGGTGCCAAAGTCCAAGCGGTCAATCGAAGAGCTATACACATAAGTCACAAGTACATGCCAATTATTGCACTCTTTAACAATTTCAACTCCTTGGGGTCCAAAGCTTGAAACTGCAATATTATTGACAGTAGCAGAATCAATGCTTAAATCTGAACCCAAATCAACTAAAGAAATGTCAGTAGAAGTAAGGTTTACTACTACTGCGTAATAATCCGACCCATCTTTAGCAATCCTAATGAATGTTGGAAACGAAAAAGTTCCGCCACTTAAATTAACTTGACTAGCAACTGGTGAATTATTAGCAATATCACTTCCAAATGAAACTTTATATAGCGAATTATTTTGACTGGTTAGATAGGCATACCATAATGTGTCAGATTTTACAATTGATATTCCAAATGTACCGGTTAACAAACCCAAAGTTCCAAGGGTTGTTAAGCTGGGTGTATTTAAAGGGCTATTGCCAAAATCCAATCTTATAAAGTTTCCGGATGAACCTAATGCGAAACCATAATATTGCCCACCGCTTAAAACCAATTTGCAATCCAAGGAATTAGAAATGCTTGCACTGTAGTTTCCAAGAAATACGGTGTCTATAGGGTTTTCAATGTCTCCCGGACAAAAATCCCAAGCATAGCTTTGACCGCCCACACTGGTATTCGTTATGTTTAAAGTATCTCCAGAGCACAACAATGAGTCTGCGGTAATGCTCAAGCTTGGACATTGAGCATGAATCAGATTTGAAAGAAGTATAAAAAGTATAACGAATCTTATTCGCATCTTTGTAAGGGCCATTTAACAAAAATACTCATAATTAAATAAGTATAAGTGCAATGAAATTAGTATTTGCCACAAACAATGTGGATAAATTCAAAGAAGTAAAGCAGATTATGTCTAAACAAATCGAACTGCTTTCACTTAGTGATATTGGTTGTACAGATGAAATTGAAGAAACAGGAAAAACGCTTGAGGAAAATGCCAAAATAAAAGCAGAGTTCGTTAGGCAATGTTATAAGCTAAATTGCTTTGCTGATGATACAGGTTTAGAGGTAGAAGCTTTGGAAGGAGCACC
Organism: Bacteroidia bacterium; assembly: GCA_013001815.1. Classification (GTDB taxonomy): domain Bacteria; phylum Bacteroidota; class Bacteroidia; order AKYH767-A; family OLB10; genus JABDLV01. Next base: position 23,013 of record JABDLV010000175.1, on the reverse strand, counting down.
CGGAGTATATTCTGCTCGCTATGCCGGAGAAAATGTTTCCTACAATGACAACGTTGAAAAACTGCTTAACGATCTTAAAACAGCCAAAAACAGAAAAGCCCAATTCAGAACAGTTATTGCCTTGTTAATTGATGATAATGAATTCCTTTTTGAAGGAATAGTAAATGGACAAATTATCAATGAAAAAAAAGGTGAACGAGGATTTGGATACGATCCTATTTTTCAGCCTGACGGTTTTAACAAAACTTTTGCAGAAATGAGTTTAAATGAAAAGAATAAGATTTCACATAGGGCGTTAGCTATAAAGGCCCTTGCCAGCCATCTTAATAAGATTGTTAATATATAATTCTGAAAAAAACCGTAAATTTCTACAAGCCTGATAATTTTAGATTCATTATAGAAAATCAATGAAAACACGCATAGGCATACTATTTGGAGGTTCATCACGAGAAAGAGAAATATCTTTTGCCGGGGGAAGAACCGTTTATGATAATTTGGATAAGGAACTGTTTGAACCGATACCATTATTTGTAGACAGTTTCGGAAATGTAGTTCACATAAACTGGGAATATATTTATAAAGGAAGTATACGAGATTTTTATCCTCCCGTAAGTGCATTGCCAGAGACTGCTAATAATTTTCAAATCTATGCTGAAAGTTTAGGGCATTTAGATGAATCAGAAGTCACTAAGCTTAACAATAGCATTGGCACTCCAATTGCTTTTTCTGAATTAAGAGACATTATAGATTTTGCATTCTTGTGTTTGCACGGAAGTGATGGGGAAGATGGAAGAATTCAAGGGTTGATGGAATTTTACAAGATACCATATTCCGGTTCTGGGGTTTATTCATCTTCTATTGGAATAAATAAGGCTTTGCAAAAAGAAGTAATGCAAAAGAATAATTTCAATGTGCCGGAATATAAATGCATTCAAAGAGAAGAGTGGATTGGATGTGAGGACAAAGAAGCATTATATAATACAATTGCGGCTAAAATTGATTTTCCATTTGTTGTAAAAGCTGCTAATCAAGGCTCATCTATTGGGGTAACTGTGGTTACTGAAAATAGCTTTGAGAAATTTTTTGATGCAATGGAGTCGGCATTATTTGTTAAGACGTTAAAACAGTCTTATTGGAATGAGCTTAACCATGATGAGAAATTAGACTTTATTAGAAGCTTTGTAGACTTAAGAGATGGTATTGGAATACCGGTTAAAATTGGTCGTAGAATAGTAAGTCACCCGGACCAATTGTTCTCTATTATTTTGCAGTTGTTTTCAGAGTACGAAGAAGAAATTTTTATTGAAGCTGTAGATGGTGAGAGTGAAGTAGTGATTGAATCCTTTATTAATGGAAAAGAGTTTTCATGTATTGTAATTGAAGATGAAAATGGAAAGCCAATTGCATTGCCACCAACACAAATAGTAAAAGGAAATGAGTTGTTTGATTACCGTTCAAAATATTTGCCTGGTTTAGCAAGAAAAATAACACCTATAGATTTAGCTCATGATAAAATTGAGAACATTAGGGCAAAATGTGAGAGCCTATATACATCTCTCAAGTTCAATGTTTACGCAAGGATTGACGGATTTATTCAAGAGGACGGAGAAATTTATTTAAATGATCCGAATACTACTTCGGGAATGTTACCCTCATCTTTCTTTTTTCACCAAGCTGCAGAAATAGGTTTAAATCCATCAGAATTTATCACCTATATAATTGTTACCTCTCTTCAAAACAGAACAAAAGATTTTAGATTGTACGGACCTGTGCAGGCAGTGTTGAAAAAGGTAAATAGAAATATTGATCATAAACGTGCTCATGAAAAAGACAGAAAAAAAATTGCTGTTATAATGGGTGGTTATTCTGCAGAAAGACACATCTCTGTTGAAAGTGGAAGAAACGTTTACGAAAAATTAGCATCAACAGATAAATATGAACCAATACCAGTTTTTTTAATTGGTGATGAGAATAAATATGAACTGTATAAAATTCCAATTAATATTTTATTGAAGGATAATGCAGATGATATAAAAGATAAAATATTGAATTATCATTTACATCCTGTAGTACAGGATATCATAAGTCAGTGCAAGGATATTTCAGAGAAGTTTTCTGCAGTTAACCACTTAGAAAGTCCGTCTATCATAAGTATTACAGAGTTATCTGAATTATGCGATTCTGCATTTATTGCGTTGCATGGCAGACCTGGAGAAGATGGAAATCTACAAAGTAAGCTGACAGAAGTAGGCCTTCCATTTAATGGATCACGTTTTGAATCATCAAGTACAACAATAGATAAGTATAAAACAAATGAGCACTTAACTAAGAATGGTTTGTTGGGAGCCAGTCATATGTTGGTTAAAAAGGAAGATTGGATTGCTAATCCTGAAAAAACGTATGAACAAGTGTTGGGGCATTTTAAATTTCCTTTTGTTGCAAAACCAGTTGATGATGGTTGCAGTGCAGCTGTAAAGGTGATTAAGAATAATGATGAATTAGATGCATTTTCAAAATTGTTGTTTCGAGATAAAAAGGAATTAATTGAGAGTGCAGCCAATACATTAAATATTTTACCTAAGGAAGAATTACCTAATAAGAATGTTTATTTAGTTGAAGAGCTTATTGAGAAACTAGATGCAAGTAAGTTTATTGAAGTAACAGTTGGTTTGTTGACTTATTTTGATGATGATAATAAATTGGTTTATGAAGTATTTGAGCCCTCTGAAACATTTGCCGAAGGTGAGGTATTAACACTTGAAGAGAAGTTTTTAGCAGGAGAAGGCCAGAATATTACTCCGGCTAGATTTAGCTCTAATCCGGGAGAAAATCAATTAATATCTAAGGTGGTCAAAAAAGAAATTGAAAAAGCCGCGGCCCTGTTAAACATAGAAGGCTATGCAAGAATAGATGCTTTTGTGAGAATATATGGAGTTGAAAAGGTTGAGGTAGTATTTATTGAAGCAAATTCATTACCCGGAATGACTCCTGCAACATGTATTTTTCATCAAGCCGCGATAAACAATTACAAACCCTACGAATTTTTAGATAAAATTATAGAATTTGGAGTTCAGCGAAATCGCATGTTGCTTGAAAAGTCAAATTCATAATCGAATAATTAAATCTCAAGAAGTAAAATATTAGTAAAGGCTTACTAAATTAGCCTTCTCTAAAATGAACAAACTAAAGCCCATCTTTCAATTTTTAATTTCTAAACAGTTTTTGCTGAACTTGCTAATTGCTGCTGTAGCAGTTATCATGTTAATAGGAATTACCTATAAATGGCTTGGTTCATACACTAATCATAATGAAGCAATATCTGTTCCTGATTTTATTGAAATGAATGTAACTGATTTGGATGAATTTTTAAGAGATAAAAAATTCAGATATAAAATCAGTGATTCATCAACCTATAACCCGGAAGTACCGGCAGGTACTATTATAGATCAAGACCCATTGCCGGGTAAAAAAGTAAAGGAAAACAGAACCATTTATTTAAACATTACAAAAAATGTTGCACCAAAAATAAAAATGCCGGATATAATTGGTGTGCAGCAAAGACAAGCAATTGCCACTCTAAAATCATATGGTTTAGTAGTTGGTGGTCAAACATACATACCAGACATTCAAAAAAATTGTGTTCTTCAAATGAAGGTTAGGGGAAAGAATGTAAAACCGGGTCAAGCCATTTCTAAAGGCACAAAAATTGACCTTGTTATTGCAGATGGATTTGGAGAAACTACGATAGAAGTACCGGATTTAAATGGAATGCCTTTGGATGAAGTGACTTTTTTAATCCAAGGGCAATCTTTACACTTAGGATCAGTTATTTTTGATGCAGGAGCTGATTCCGCAACTGCTACCGTTTATAAACAATACCCTAAATTTATTGAGGGTGAAAGGATTGCACAAGGTGAGGCAATTGATATATATTTGAAATAAGAATTGAATCATAATTGAATGAAATATAATTACCTGAAACTTCTATTTGCTCTTTTATTATATAGCACTCAGATAGCTGCTCAAGAAAACATTATTCCATTAAAAAATAATGCAGTTTTAAATACAGCTTCAAAATCAATTGCTCATTCTACTCAAAAGATTTCTGCATTTACCGACACATTGGTATTGCCTTTAGTAGATGATTTTTCGTTTGAATCAATTTATCCCAACCAAGCAATTTGGTGCGATAGCAATGTGTACATAAATAGTGACTTTCCAATTGACCCAATTAGCATTGGTGTAGCAACGTTTGATGGTTTAGATAAAAACGGAAACGCATACAATACTTCAGGTTCTGGTGTGGCGGGTCTTGCAGATTATCTTACTTCACAACCCATCAATTTGTTTGAGGATGATAACAGTAATTTGTATTTGCCATCAGACAGTATTTTCTTAACATTTTTTGTGCAACAAGGCGGTTTGGGCGAAGCACCAGATACAGGTGACTCTTTATATGTAGAGTTCTTTAACCCGGATGATAGCAGTTGGACGTGGCAATGGGGAATGAAGGGAGATTTTGAAACCGATTTCGAAAAGTACAAAATAACTATAGTTGATACAGCTTATTATAAAAATGGTTTTCAATTTCGGTTTGCAAATGTCGGTAACCTGTCAGGAAACTTAGATCATTGGCATATAGATTTCGTCAGATTAAAAAGAAACATATTTCTAGCTCAAGACACAGTAATTGATGATATATGTTACGTTGAAAAAGTTAAAACACTTTTAAAAGGATTTACTTCAATTCCATATTCTCACTATCAGGCATTGGCTCCTAATCAAGATAGTATTGTTGTTGATACAGTTTCGCTTCGCATAAGAAATAATGTAGATGCATTAAAACTTGTAAACGCCAAGGTTGATAATATATATGACGAATTGGGAACACAATTATTCAATAATGCTGTTGGTGCAAATAATATTAACCCACTTGAAGATTTAACCTACGATTTTACACTTACTCCATTTGCGTTTCCAATTACGCAGCCTGGGGATAGTGCTTCTTTTCAAATGGTAAATCATATTGACGTAGGGTCAGGCATTTTAGTATTAGATAATGATACGATAAGATACACTCAAGAATTTTTTGATCATTATGCATATGATGATGGCACTGCAGAAGCCGGTTACTTTTTAAGTTCAGCGTTTTCTGAATTGGCAGTTTCGTTTGATTTATTAAAACCTGATACCTTAAGAGGAGTAAGCATTCATTTTAGTCAAATTAATGACAATGTTTCTAATGAACGATTTACAATGAAGGTTTGGAAAAGCTTGGGAGTAGGTGGTAGTGGCGACAGTGTGATTTATCAAAGAATTAATTTCAAGCCTGAATATGAAGACGTGATTAACGGGTTTCATTATTATGAGTTTGATACACTGCTTGCTGTAAGTGGAAGAATTTATGTTGGTTTTCAACAAATAACAAGCGCGCATTTAAACTTGGGCCTAGATCTAAACATGAATGCAAATGGTAAAATGTTTTTTAATACTCAAGGCACATGGAATGTTTCTCAGGTGCAAGGTGCATGGATGTTAAGGCCGGTGTTTGGAGATACACTTCTTTATTCAGGAATAGAAAACAATAATCTTAATGAAATCAATTTTGCAATTTATCCAAATCCTGCTCATTCATCATTTAAAATAAATGCAAAAGTGAATTCGAATGAAACACATTTGGTAGAAGTATATAATTTATTGGGCGGTTTGGTTATAAAAACCTTGTATGATGAAAATGAAATTGATGTTTCTGGCTTAGATGCAGGAATTTATTTTGTTCGATTAAGAAATGATTCAACCGGTGCGCATACCTCCAAAAAACTGGTAATTACTCGCTAATTTCTATTTTCCGCTTTTCTTATTAATTCGCTGTATATTTAGTCCATGGATGAGAGTGTAGAAAATAGCGAACAGGAAGAACTTTATGAGCATCATAGATTTGATGTAGATAAAGGGCAGTCTCCATTACGAATAGACAAGTTTTTATTAAGTCGTTTAGTGAATACTTCTCGCAACCGAATTCAAAATGCAGCCACTGCCGGCAGCATACTTGTAAATAAAAAAGCTGTAAAATCTAATTACAAAGTAAGGCCCGGTGATGTGGTTTCCATTGTTTTGGCTCATCCTCCAAGAGAAATTGAGTTATATGCAGATAATGTTCCGATTAAGATTGTATATGAAGATGATGAAATCATTGTAGTAGATAAACAGGCCGGTATGGTGGTACATCCTGCTTATGGAAATTATAGAAACACCTTAGTTAATGCATTGTGTTATCACTTGCATCCACAGTTAGAAAATAAAGTTGTGCCGGAAGATATTACCAGACCCGGACTAGTGCACAGAATTGATAAAAATACATCGGGCCTGTTGCTTGTTGCAAAAAATGAAACGGCAATTACTTTTTTGGCCAAACAGTTTTATGAAAAAACAGTAGACAGAAATTATCTTGCCTTAGTATGGGGAGATTTTGAAGATACGTCAGGAACCATTACAGGTGACGTTGGACGTAATTTGAAAGACAGAAAAGTTATGGATGTTTTCAATGATGGTAAGCACGGCAAACATGCCGTAACACATTATGAAGTGCTTGAACGGTTTGGGTATGTTTCTTTAGTTCGATGTAAATTAGAAACCGGTAGAACACATCAAATTCGAGTTCACTTTAAATACATTAAACATCCATTGTTTAATGATGAAACCTATGGAGGAAATAGAATATTAAAAGGAACCCGCTTTTCTAAATACAAAGCATTTGTAAATAATTGTTTTAATCTATTACCACGTCAGGCATTGCATGCCCATACCTTAGGATTTATCCATCCCAAAACGAATGAAAAAATGAGTTTCACCTCAGATTTGCCTTCAGAATTTGAAGCCGTTCTTAATAAATGGAGAAAGTACATCAATGTGCAACCTGTCGAAGGTGAATAAGAATTAATAGTCTCTTCACAATCTCTACTGCTTAAATTTTGTACTTTTGGCCCCAATTCAGACAAACCTGATTTGTTTTTTATATAAAGTACTATGGCAAAAGGAGATACAAAGTTTTTAGGGCAAAAATTAACCTATGATGATGTGCTGCTTGTGCCAGCATATTCAGAGGTTTTGCCAAGAGATGTCGATATCTCGAGCCGATTTACAAAAAACATCAAATTAAATGTGCCTATTGCAACTGCTGCAATGGATACCGTTACAGAAAGTGCTATGGCTATTGCTGTGGCCAGAGAAGGCGGAATTGGGGTATTGCACAAAAATATGAGCATTGAAAGGCAGGCAAGTGAAGTAAGAAAAGTAAAGCGTTCAGAAAGTGGAATGATTCAAGACCCTATTACTTTGAATGAATCAAACTCCCTAAGACAAGCAACAGATTTAATGCGCGACAACAAGATTGGCGGTATACCAATTGTTAATTCGAAACATAAACTAGTTGGCATTTTAACGAACCGCGATTTGCGTTTTGAAAAAAATATGAAGCGAAAGATTTCTGAGGTAATGACTTCAGAAAACTTAATAACTACCGATAAGTCTACCAGCTTAAAAAAGGCAGAAGGTATTTTAAACAAATACAAAATTGAAAAATTACCTGTTGTTGATAAGGATGGAAAACTGATTGGATTAATTACTTATAAGGATATTTTAAAACTTACCTCGCATCCAAATTCTTGTAGAGATAAATTCGGAAGACTTAGAGTAGCTGCTGCTGTTGGTGTAACCGGTAACATGTTAGAGAGAATGGACGCATTGGTTAAATCTAATGTAGATGCTATTATTATTGACACAGCGCATGGTCACTCAAAAGGGGTTATCGATTCGTTAAAGGCTGCAAAAAAGAAGTTTTCTAAATTAGATATCATTGTTGGTAATGTAGGTACTGCAGAAGGTGCAAAGGCATTGGTAAAGGCAGGTGCAGCTGCGGTAAAAGTAGGAATTGGTCCGGGTTCAATTTGCACAACAAGAATTGTGGCCGGTGTTGGTCTTCCTCAACTTTCAGCAGTTTATGAAGTAAGCCAGGCAATTAAAGCATCAAAAATTCCGGTTATTGCAGATGGTGGTATTCGATTTACAGGAGATATTTCTAAAGCAATTGTTGCCGGTGCTGACTGCGTAATGGCAGGTTCATTATTTGCAGGTGTAGAAGAATCTCCGGGTGAGACTATAATTTATGAGGGTAGAAAATTTAAAACATACCGTGGCATGGGCTCAATTGAAGCCATGAAAGAAGGCTCAAAAGACAGGTATTTTCAAGATGCCGAAGATGATATTAAGAAATTGGTGCCCGAAGGAATTGTCGGTAGAGTGCCATTTAAGGGCTCGCTTTCAGAAACGATATACCAAATTGTAGGTGGATTACGTTCAAGTATGGGTTATTGCGGGGCTAAAAACCTTGAGGCCCTTAAAAAAGCCAAATTTGTGCAAATTACCCAGGCAGGAATAGTTGAAAGTCACCCTCATAACATTACCATTACCAAAGAGGCCCCAAACTACTCAAGATAAACGTATAAGGCCATTTTGCGGCTTTTTTGAATGCTGTAAAATTGTAAATTTGCAGGCCGGGTACCACCCGAATATTGTGATTAAAAATTACTAATAAAACTATGAAAAGAATACTATTAATTTTTTGTGCTATTGCATTCGCACTAAGTTCTTATGCTCAACAGGATTCAAATGACAATTTGTTAACCATTGCGGGGCAGGAAATTTCTAAATCTGAATTTTTAAGAGTATATCAAAAAAACAATACAAAAGAATTAAGTTTTGATGATAAGTCTGTTAGAGAATATTTGGATTTGTATATCAATTACAAATTAAAAGTGAAACAGGCTGAAGATGAAAAAATGGATACCATTCCGGCTTTTCAAAAAGAGTTGGCAGGTTACAGAAAGCAATTGGCAAGACCATATATGAATGACCAGGATGTAACGGATGCACTTATTAAAGAAGCTTATGAAAGATTAAAAACAGACATACGTGCAAGCCACGTACTAATTAGGGTAGCAGAAAATGCACCTCCAAAAGATTCCTTGACTGCTTATAATAGAGCATTAGATGCCAGAAACAGAATACTAAAAGGAGACGAATTTTCATCAGTAGCGCAACAATTGAGTGATGATAAATCTGCTGCAAACAATGGTGGTGACTTGGGTTACTTTACTGCACTTATGATGGTTTATCCTTTTGAATCTGCAGTATATAATACAAATGCCGGAGATGTTACAATGCCGGTACGTACCCGTTTCGGATATCATGTAATAAAAGTGTTTGATAAAAGAGCAGCCATGGGAGAATTAAAAGTTGCTCACATTATGGTTAAGACTCAAGGCAGCACATCTGATGATGATGAGATTGCAGTAAATGCTAAAAAGAAAATTGGTGAAATTTATGGTTTACTTAAAAATGGTCAGCCATTTTCTGAAGTGGCTAAAACACATTCTGAAGACCAGGGTACATCAAAGAGTGGTGGAGTTATACCTCCGTTTGGAACAGGTAAAATGGTTGCAGATTTTGAAAGAGCAGCCTATAACTTAAAAAATGCCGGAGATTTTTCAGAACCTGTTAAAACATCATTTGGATGGCATATTATTTCATTAATTGAGAGAAAATCACTCGTTCCATTTGAGGAAAAAGAAAGGGAACTTAAAAATTTAGTGAGTAGAGATAGTAGAGCAGATGCCAGCAAGAAAGCAAAAATAAAGCAGATCAAAAAAGAATACAGTTATAACCTAAATAGAAAAGCGTTAGAACAAATATTTAGCAAGTTAGACTCATCTTTAACTACTGGGCAGTGGGATACGAAGAAAGCTGAAGGATTGAATAAGCCCTTATTCAACATCGGCACTGATAAATTTTCTCAAACCGATTTTGTGGAATATTTAGGTACCAATCAATCACGTAAATTAAAAACAGGTTACATGGAGTTGGCCGCAAACTATTTTCAATTTTTTGTTGATGAAAAATGTTTGGCTTATGAAGAAAAGCAATTAGAAACGAAATACCCTGAGTTTAGAACTCTCATGCAAGAGTACAGAGATGGTATTTTATTATTTGATTTAACAGATAAAAAGGTATGGTCTAAAGCAGTGAATGACAGTGCAGGATTGGCAACGTTTTATGATGAAAACAAAGATCAATACATGTGGAACAATAGGGTAGAAGCTGAAATTTATACTTGTAAAGATGCAGACATGGCCCAAAAAGTGAGAAAGCTCATAAAGAAAGGAATGAAGCCAAACGAAATTACAAAAGAAGTAAATGAAGACTCTCAGCTTAACTGTTCTGTTATGAAAGGAAAATACTCTAAAGGAGATAATGAGTTGATTGACTCAAAGCCTTGGACAGTTGGGGTTTCTGAAGATATCAAGAAAGAATCTGCCATTGTAATTATTAATTACAAGGAATTAATTCCCTCGCAACGAAAAACGTTGAAAGAAGCAAAAGGCATTGTAACATCAGATTATCAAAACTATTTAGAAGAGAAATGGATAGGTGATTTAAGAGGAAAATATGATGTAAAAGTGAATGAAGATGTTTTGTCAAGCATTATTCAATAATTAAATCTTACTAAAATTCTAATTCGAAAATATAAAAGTAATCTTTCCCTAGCCATTGGCTGGGGAATGCTTTTTTGTGCCATAGTTAGTTCTTGCACCACCACCACAACAAGTGAAAAAGTAATTGCTAAGTGTTTTGATTATGAACTTACATCAAGTGATATACATGATGTAGTGAATGAAAATACTTCACCAGGTGATAGTGCCACAATAATTAACAATTATATTGAAAACTGGACTAAGCAAATGGCGGTATTGGCCAAAGCGGAGCAATATTTAACTGAAGGGCAAAAAGATGTTACCGGTGAACTAAATGAGTATAGAAACTCGTTAATTGTCTATAAATATGAGCAAGAGTTAATTAGGCAGCAATTAGATACGGCAATTTCAGATGAAGAAATTGAAAAGTACTATAATGAACGTCCACAAAATTTTGAATTAAAAGAAAACCTTGTTAAGGCATTTTATTTAAAAGTGAGTAAAGATGCACCTAAATTAAATGAGGTAAAAAAGTGGTTGCGTTCTTCAAAAGATGAAGACAGAATTGCTTTAGATGAGTATTGTTTTCAATTTGGTGAAGATTATATTCTTGGAGATGATGACTGGATGCCTTCTGATGGTTTGTTAAAAAAGGCAAATATCAAGACAGGCAATACGCAGTCTTATTTAAAATATAATAAGTACATTGAAACCGCTGATAGCTTACACAAATTCTTTGTAAGAATAAATGATTATAAATTAAAGGGAACGACTTCTCCACTTGAATTTGAAAAAGAGAATATTAAAAACTTAATCTTAAATCAGAGTAAGTTGACTTTAATAAAAGAAATGGAGCTAGATGCCATAGAAAATGCGATTAAAAAAAATGAAATTGAAGTTTTTGAATAATGCACTTTTAGTATTGTTGTTTTGCAGTACTACTGTTTTTGCTCAGCAAAAAAGTCAGGTAATAGATGAGATTATTAGCACTGTCGGTGATGAAATTATATTGAAGTCTGACGTAGAAACTCAGTACATGCAGTATTTGGCCCAGGGAAATTATGCAAATGATAATGTAAAATGCTTCATTCTTGATCAATTGTTACTAGATAAATTGATGTTGCATCAGGCACGTATTGATAGTGTAGAGGTTACTAGCGCCAGAGTGGATGGCGAATTAGATAGAAGAATGGCCTTTTTTATTGGACAAGTAGGTTCAGAAGAAAAGTTAGAAGAATTTTACGGCAAGTCTATTTTAGAATTGAAGGATGAATTTCGATCTTTAATTAAAGACCAATTGTTAATTCAGTCAATGCAAGGAAATATTTCTGGTGATATTACAGTAACTCCTTCTGAAGTAAGAAGTTTTTATAATGGTATTCATCCGGATAGTTTGCCTTTAGTGAATGCAGAAGTGGAATATGTGCAGATTGTAAAAAACGTTGAGGTTAGTGAAGCGCAAAAAGAAGATGCAAAAAAGCAACTTAGAGGTTTTAAAACGAGATTAGAAAATGGTGAAGACTTTGGAACCATAGCTGTATTGTATTCTGATGATGTGAGTTCGGCTAAGAATAGTGGTGAGATTGGTTTTACAAATAGAGGAGATCTTGTTCCTGAATATGAAGCGGCAGCTTTGGAATTAAGTCCGGGAGAAATTTCAGACATAGTAGAAACAAAATTTGGATTTCATTTGATAGAACTTTTGGAGAGAAGGGGAAATCAAATCAATACCAGACATATTTTAGTAAAACCAAAAGTTACTACGCTTGACCAGCAAAATGCAATTAATGTATTAGATTCTATTGCAGATATGATTAATGCCGGTAAACTTACTTTTGCTAAAGCAGCCATGAAGTTTTCAGATGATGAAGAAACCAAAATAAATGGCGGAAAAGTAGTTAATCCGGCTACGGCAAATACCAAGTTTGAAACTGATGGAATTGACCCTACGGTTTTCTTTCAGCTAGATAAATTATCTGTTGGCGAAATCTCTAAACCGGCTCTAATTCCTACTCTCACAGGAGATCCATCGTACAGGTTGCTAAAATTAGTAAGCAGAACAAAACCTCATAAAGCAAATCTCGTAGAAGATTATCAGCGTATACAAGAAGGAGCTCTAAACGATAAGAAAAATAGAGCAATGCAAGATTGGGTACAAAGCAAAAGGCGCTCAACATATATTGAAATTAATGATGATTTTAAGCAGTGTTCAGAATTAGAATACTGGTTTAATTAAGTAATAATTACATGGAAAACACTCAAACATCTGACGTTGCTGCTGTAGATAGCTTAGTAACAAAGTATAATGATTTAAGAACTGAAATTGCTAAAGTAATTGTTGGGCAAGATGAAGTGGTAAAAGATACACTTATCTCTATTTTTAGTAGAGGACACTGTCTTTTAGTTGGAGTACCTGGATTAGCAAAAACATTGTTAGTGAACACAATTGCTCAAGTATTGGGTTTGAGCTACAATCGTATTCAGTTTACGCCAGACTTAATGCCATCGGATATTATTGGAACTGAGATTTTAGATGAGAACAGGCAGTTTCGTTTTGTAAAAGGTCCATTGTTTTCAAATATTATTCTTGCAGATGAGATTAACAGAACACCACCTAAAACGCAGGCAGCATTACTTGAGGCCATGCAAGAGAGATGTGTAACAGCAGCAGGTCAGAGATATGAATTAGGAAACCCGTTTTTTGTTTTAGCAACACAAAATCCCATTGAGCAAGAAGGTACGTATCCATTACCCGAAGCACAGTTAGACCGTTTTATGTTTAATGTTTTGTTAGATTACCCATCTTATGATGAAGAAATAAATGTTGTAAAAAATACCACATCAAATTATACCGCTGACTTAAAAGAGGTTGTAAGTGGTGAAGAGATCATTAAATATCAAGATTTAATTAGAAGAATACCTATCCCTGATAATGTACTTCAGTACGCTGTGCGTTTAGCAGCAATGACAAGACCTAACACAGAATTAGCTCCTGAAATAGTAAATAGCTATTTAGCTTGGGGAGCCGGACCGCGTGCATCTCAGCACTTAGTGGTTGGTGCAAAATGTAATGCAGCATTCAACGGAAAATATTCACCGGATATTGAAGATGTAAAATCTGTGGCTAAAGCTATTTTAAGACACCGTATTGTAAAAAATTATAAAGCTGAGGCAGAAGGGGTGAGCGTAGAAAACATCATTCAAAAGCTTCTAGAATTATAATCTAATCTGAAATTTTAGAGTTTATTGAGTTTTATTTTTTAATTAGCTCCAAAATTCCGCAGCCATAATTACAGTGGTAATTGTTTTGTGTTTGACTTTTGGTCAACTCTACATCTTTCTGTAGGTCGCCCTTATCATTAACATAAGAAAAGCTCTTAATCTCAAACTTATCCTTTAAAATGGATAATAAATATTCTACACTGAATACTCGTTGAGAATTAAATTCAATGCGTTGTGCGCCTATGGGTGTAGAGAAATAAAATACACCACCGGGTTTTAAAATTTTATAAATGGTATCTATTCCTTTAAGATGTCCGTCAACATCAATTTTGTCACCATATCTTCCAAGCCCAAAATGCTCTATAGAATGCAAACAAGATATGGACGAAGTGTAGTTCACTAGTTCCGGTTTTAAAAACATAAAGTCAACTTCAACAAACTTTATATTATCTATTTTGCTTTCTAATTTTCTAATATCAAACACTTCTATTGGCATAAAAGAAGCAATGTGTGCAACAAAGCCATCTATTCTGCTGGCAACATCAACATGTTTTTCCGGTTTGGCGTTGTAAATTTTTTGGGCAATTAAAAGATCTTGATGAAAGTAATGACCGGATGCAATTCCACTCGACTCATGTTTGTTTGTTAGAATCGGATCGAGTTTTTTAATTTGAAAATCAGAGTTGTTCTTGAGCTGATTTTTTAAATTTCTATAATCCTTAATGAACCATGGTAACCCCTTAAAAAAGGAATACGTTTTAATTGGGTTAACACCTAAAGCCCTACAGAAGGATAAAAATTTTCGAAGCATTAGAAAAATAAATGCTACAGGGCTCCTTGCGGAACACCTACCCATTTAAATTGATATTCTTTGGTAGGTACTGTTATTCTTTCAGAAATACGCTCCAGTCTTCCTGGTAATTTCATTAAATAATCTCTGGCTTTTTCAGCCTTGTCATTTAAATCTGCAACTTTATCAAGTTCCCAAACATCTAATAGTTCTTTTAAAATATCAATGTAGTCCTGGGTGGTGTATACGTTCATTCTTTGTGCTGCATCAGAAAAATGATCAAATAGTTCTGCTATTTTTCCACCAGACTCGCGCATTAAGTGCGCTGGCATTACAATTTTCTTGCGCATCATGTCTTCAAAAGCAAGCATCATTTCACTTGGGTCAAACTCAAAAATTCGTTTAACAAAATTCTGATATGCGTTTGCATGTCTTGCTTCATCACTTGCAATAACACCGCAAATTTTTGCCAGTTGGTTATTGCCTTGTTGCTTACACATGGTTGCAACTCTTCTGTGCGATATATTTGTAGCTTTTTCTTGAAAGCTGGTGTATACAAAATTACGATAAGGGTCCATTCCAGTTCCAATATCAAATCCATCATTGATTAACCACTGGGTTGTAATTTCCATTTCGCGCATGTCAACCATGCCCGATAAATAGAGATACTTATTTAATAAATCACCATGTCGGTTTTCTTCTGCTGTCCAAGCTCTAATCCAACGGCTCCAGCCATTTCGTTTATCTTGATCTACACCTTCTACTTCCATTAACCATGATTCATAACTTGGCAATGCTTCTTCTGTAATAGTATCGCCCACCAATATTACCCACAAATCATAACTCATTTCCCTAGCTAAACCTTGAATCTCTTTTATTTCCTCAATAAATTCGGGTCCACTAGAAACTGGCAATAAATCTGATGGTTGCCAATTTACTTCAATAGGCTTCAAATATTTTTCAAATATTTCATCCATTGATTTTTCAATGGTTGCCATTACTTCCAATCTGATATTTGATAATTTCATTCTATCTCTCTTTAAAAAATAAAAGCTAAAAAGCTTATAATGTATAAAGCTAATAAAAGTATATGACTTATTTCTTCTTTTTCTTTACGGTAAATGGCACGTTTTCATCCAATAATATGGCTTCTTGAATTACCTCAAATAAAGCCTGTTCAGGTATATCTTTTACCGTTTTAATATTAACGCTGGTAACCATAACTCGCCCTTTATATTCTAATATACCCTGACCATCAGACAATTCTCGGCCTCGAATAAAGCAAAATTCTATGCTATTATCCTTTCGGGGATTCATATAACAAATCCAGGTTTTACGATAGTAAAAGGGAATATGAAATCGAATTTTGGCAGAAATGGCTGGTTGAGATACCATGTAATTATGCAAAAAGAGCATTACATCTTTTTGATGGCCATCGTTCGAATAAATGAAATTCTCAACATCACTCATAGCGATGTAAAGAAAGAAAATTTGGCCTAATAAATAATAAGTTTTTGGGTAGAAATACTGGTTTTGTTTCTAATTATATGCAAATAATAAATCCCTTCATTTAAATATGAAAAGTCGAATGGCAACGAATTTGTTCCGTTATATGCTCTATAAGAAGTTAATTTTAATTGTTGTGATAATTGATTATAAAGTACAATAGTATGTTCATCATTTAATTCTGACTGAAATTGTAGAGTGGTAATCCCTGTGGTTGGGTTTGGTATTAATATACCTTGATCAGGATTTTTAAAAATGAATTTAATGAGAATTACATCACTGTAATCAAAGGTCCCATTAAAATCTACTTGTTTCAGTCGGTAGTAATAATAGGATTGTTTAATGATCTTATCAATAAATTCATAATGAATATTGGTTGATGAATTTCCGAATCCTTCTACTTTAGTAATTGGATAAAAGGTACTTCCATCATCACTTCTTTCTACAATAAAATAATCATTGTTGATTTCTGTTGCGGTCTCCCAATTCAGTGCTATTTGATTATTATTTTGATTACCGTTAAAATAAAGTAATTCTACCGGAAGAGGAGTTAATGCGCTAAGCTGAATATTATCTATAGCAAACGAAGGATCGCTACCCAGTCCATCTGCATCATTTGTCCAATTAATTCCAATTTTTACATATGGATTATTGTCTGCAGAAGGTGGTAGATTAATGCTGAATGCAGACCAGGTTCCTAATGGAGAACAAATGCCTGATGTTTTATTTAGATTATGCAAAAAGAGCCAATTGTTGCCATCAAAATAATGCAATGTTGCCTGGTCATCATTTGCTTCACCGTTTTCGAGATACTGAAAATCCAAAGTAATGGATGAGTAGCCGGCACAATTAATTACAGGTGACTCAATTCGTTTATTTGTTTCTGAACATGGGAAAAAACCGGGACAAAAAAACGGTGTAGATTCATAATATGATGCGCCTCCATCAATTGTAAAAAAATTTGCACCTAAATGCAATGTTCTATTTGAACCGCATTGAGAACCACATGCTCCAACTGCATTTCCATTTTCTGTAGCAGAAACATACCAACGATTTGCACCGGGATCATTTGTTCCGGTATTACTTACTGTCCAACCAAACGAAGTAGCTAAACTCGCAGTTGAACAACCTGTGCCAAAATCTTCACTAAAAAAAACAGTTTGAGCTGAAACACACCAAGCATTAAACACACAGGCAATGAAAAAAAGAGTAATTTTTCTCATCATGTGTTTTTAAGATATACTTAAAGATATACAATTGAATTATAAATTTTACCGTTGGGCAAAATAATTCTCCTATTCAAGTATAACTTTAAATGTTTTTGAATATAAATCGTTGTAAATCTTAATAAAGTAAACTCCGGAACTTTGGCTATTTAGGTTGATGAATTTAGATTTATTTGTCAGAAATTTCCCTTTTTCAATTACCGCTCCATAGGAATTAAGTAAATCAAATTTTAGAAATGGTAAGTGTTCCGGAATATTTAGATAAACATAACCATCAGATGGATTAGGGTAAGTTGTAATATTGAATAGAGAGTTTTCTTCTAGTCCAACATTATCCAATCGTATGCAGCCTGAGGTATCTTGGCAGCCATTCTGTGTTATAACAACCGCATAAATCCCATTTACTGTTATTGTGTATGATTGATTTGTTTCACCCGGAATTAGAGAGTAGGCATTTAAACAATCAACCCATTGGTAGGTAGCTCCTGTTGCATTTGCAGTAATTAAATTACCCGCTAATGTTAAGCTTGTATCAACTGTTTTAATAGTCAGGTTAATTGTTATGATGCTATCGCATCCGGAAGTATTAGGTATAGTGTCCAAATACATTCCATCGCTTGTATACGTTTCATCACCACTGGGCACAGTATATGTGTAACAGGATGAAACATTGGTTGAGGAGCTAGTATTATTATTTATTGTTAGATCAATGAGAATAATGCTATCACAACCCATTGAATTTGGTATTGTGTCAGTATAAAACCCACTTGCATTATGTGTGGTATTTCCGCTAGGTACAGTATAAGGGCCGCATTGACTAACTATTATGTTGCTGCTTGTATTTGCACAAGTTGATGCAATTTGAATTTCATCAATACTAAATGCGGGGTCAGCAGCAGTTGTAGTTATGCCGTTTACAAATCTAAAACCAAAACGCAGTTGCGACTGATTATCAAAAATAGGATTTGCTATTGTGGTTTTCATCCAACTTGTTTGATTTTGATAACCCGTATTAGATAATAAAACCCAACTGTTGCCACCATCTATGCTATAATAAACTTCTCCAAAATTATTAATTGAACCTGCGCATAACCACCAAAAACTAATTTCAACTCCAATATGATTGGTAGTAGATATATCATTAGTCATTGAGACGAAGTAGTTTTCATCCAAAAAACATATACCATCTGCTGCAAGAAATGATGCTGCAAGAATATTATCTGAAATTGCTTCAGAACTTATTACATGAAGGTAATTACTGCTTGGGGAATTGGTAAAACTGTTTGGTTGTAAAGGTGTGTTTACAACGGAATATGTAAATGGAAATCCTAGGCATGTAAGGCTGCCACTTCCACCTGTAAAATTATTATTGATTATCCATTCATTATATCCAACTGTAGTTGAATTAACGTCATTTGTATTTAATGTAATTGAGCTATTAGCGGTTTCAAAATTTTCGCTGAATAATATAGTTTGAGCAATGGAGCTGTTAGCGACTATAAGTCCAATAATTATTAAATAGAATTTTAGCATGGTTTTGAGAATTAGGGAGTGCACATTATAATACATTTCTGACGATTGCAGAAATACTATAAAACGAATGTACAAATTTTTGAATATTGAGTATTTACCCAGTAGCTTGACAACTATGTTAATATGCGAGGCCTAATAGTAAGTTAACCTTCTAACCTTACTAATAAACTTAGCATAACGAATTACCTGACGACTATATCCATACTCATTGTCGTACCAAGCATAAACCACCATGCTTTTGTTATTTTCAGAAACTAGGGTAGAGGGAGCATCAACTATACTTGTACTGGCACTTCCAATCATATCACTTGAAACAAGTTCTAGTGAATCGCTGTAATGAATTTGTTCAATAAGGGCCCCACTTAAACTTGCCTGACGTAAACTTTCGTTTACCTCTTCCACACTTGTTTCTCTTTTTGCATTTAAATTAAGAATAGCCAAAGAAACATCAGGTGTAGGCACTCGTACTGCATTACCGGTAAGTTTGCCACTTAATTGTGGTAAGGCTTTAGATACTGCCTTTGCAGCACCTGTTTCTGTAAGTACCATGTTTAATGCTGCAGAACGACCTCTTCTGTTTTTCTTGTGGTAGTTATCCAGTAAGTTTTGGTCATTGGTATATGCATGAATGGTTTCAATGTGTCCATTTTCAATTCCTATAATATCATCCAGTACTTTTAAAACCGGAACAATAGCATTGGTTGTGCATGATGCTGCTGAAAAAATGGTTTCATCATCTTTAGACTGCGCTTGATTTACACCGTAAACTACATTCGGAATATCATCTTTGCCGGGAGCGGTTAACAACACTTTAGCAGCACCTTTTGCTTTTAAATGGCTGCCTAATTCTTCTCTGTCTCTGTAAACGCCTGTATTGTCAATTATTAATGCATCATTAATGCCATAAGAGGTATAATCAATAGTAGTTGGGTCATTAGCGGCAATCATATCAATGGTGTGCCCGTTTACAACCAAGCATTTATTTTCTAAATCTTCAATTACTGTTCCCGGAAATGGTCCATGTACAGAATCATTACGTAAAAGCATTGCACGTTTAATGATGTTATCATCAGAATTATTTCTGGTAACTATTGCGCGTAATCTTAACTGTTCTCCTTTACCGGCTTGACTAATTAATTCACGTGCCAATAATCTTCCAATTCTACCAAAACCATAAAGCACTACATCTTTTGGTTCAATGTTTTTCTTTTCGGCACCAATAAAATCACCAATCTTACTTTTAATGAATTCATCTTTGCTTCCGTTTTGCATTGCACCGGCATCCATTAACTCTTTAGTTAATTTGCCTATGTCAATTTTTGATGGCGCTAAATCAAGCTTAGCTAATTCTTTAGCCACAGAAAGTGTATCATTAATATCCATAGAAGTACCTAACAGCTCATGCGTGTTGTGATGAATATTTAATATTTCACTCGCACTTCTATCTACTAACTGTTTTCTAAACATTACCAGTTCAACTGCTTTGTCTAACCAAAGACTGCCGGTTATATGAATAAGTTCTATAGCTGCTTTTTCAAGCTTAATCCAGTTGCTTAAATCGCCAACGTAGTTTTCTAAAGTTTTAGCTCTCATGCTTATTTGTGGATGCGTGTTTAATTTAATTTAAGGGTACAAAATTAATCAAATCTGAGGTAAGGGTAAAAGAAAAGTCCGAAGAATATCTCCGGACTTTTTTAATATTATTGGCCTAAGTAGGCTTTCAGCAATCGGCTTCGCGATTTATGTCTCAGCCTTCTAATTGCTTTTTCTTTAATTTGACGTACACGCTCGCGAGTTAAGTCAAATTTAGCTCCAATTTCTTCTAAGGTTAAACCGTGGTTCATGCCAATTCCAAAAAAGAGCTTAATTACTTCTCTTTCACGTTCAGTTAAAGTGTTTAGAGAGCGCTCAATTTCTTTTTGTAAAGATTCTGACATTAATAAACTGTCAGCTCTTGGTGAGTCGCCATTTTCTAAAACATCTAATAAACTGTTGTCTTCTCCTTGTACAAAAGGAGCATCCATAGAAACATGTTTACCACTCACACGCATGGTGTCGGTAATTTTTTCTGATGGAAGTTCAAGAACAGCAGCAAGCTCGTCAGCACTAGGCTCACGCTCAAACTCTTGTTCTAACTTAGAATAAGCTTTGCTTATTTTGTTTAAAGAACCTACTTGGTTCAATGGTAAACGAACAATTCTGGATTGTTCCGCCAGTGCTTGAAGGATACTTTGTCTTATCCACCACACTGCGTAAGAAATAAATTTAAAACCACGAGTTTCGTCAAAACGCTTCGCAGCTTTAATTAAACCTAAATTACCCTCATTTATCAAATCAGGAAGACTCAACCCCTGGTTTTGATATTGTTTTGCAACAGAAACAACGAAACGAAGATTGGCTTTGGTGAGTTTGTCAAGTGCGGTTTGGTCTCCCTTCTTGATTTTTCTAGCCAACTCAACTTCCATTTCGGCCGTGATTAAATCCTCACGTCCAATTTCCTGCAAATACTTTTCAAGAGATTGACTCTCTCGATTGGTAATAGATTTGGTGATTTTTAGTTGCCTCATACAGACTAATTTTATTTAAAGGCTTGATTTATAATAGTTTATTCTTACATCCTTGCCAAAAAGACATACCTTACAAAAGTAGCAATTATAAACCTCTGTTTCAAGTTTATTAAGAATGAAATTTGGCACTACAGAAGACATTGCCTTACAACTACATACAGTTAGTTAGGTAAAGTAAAAATTCGCCTATTACTAATCCCGCTATATATATAACTCAAAAATGTGTCCTAAAAGTGTATGTCCTGCCTACTATTTCTACAATCCAAAGCCGTAGTAGCCTTTTAATCCATTTGGGTAATATCCTTCTATCAGTACACCACCATCTTTGCTTTTAAGCATGGCTTGTACCTCATTTGAATTGCCTACTCTTTGCTTATCAATTTTAGTAATAATAAAGCCCTGTTTTATGCCGGCTTCTTTTAATTTGCCGCTGCTTAGTTCTTTTATTTTTACACCACCACCAATTCCTAATCGCTCCTTTTCCTCTGCTGACGCATCTTCTAGCTTGGCACCTAAAACGCTACTTATGTCTTTAGCTTTAATAATACTTAGGTCACCATTCTTGTTCCTAAGTTTAACTTCAACATTTTTTCTTTTGTTATCGCGTAACAGTGAAACCGTAATTTTATTTCCGGGTCTAAAGTTTCCTACTTGTTCTTGCAGTTCGGGTGCAGTGTTTACTTGTTTTCCTTCAATGTCTGTAATAATATCTCCTTCTTTAATTCCAGCTTCTGCCGCTGCACCACTTGCTGATAAGCCTGCAACATATACACCTCTAACATTATCAATTTCCAATTGCTCTGCAAGTTCTGCATCCATGGTTCTAATATTTACGCCAATAAAACCTCTTTGCACCTCACCGTATTCAATTAAGTCATCTACAGATTTGCTTACCAAATTAACCGGTATGGCAAATGAGTAACCAGCATATGAACCGGTGCTAGAAGCAATAGCAGTATTAATTCCAACCAATTCACCTCTGGTATTTACTAGTGCCCCACCACTGTTTCCAGGGTTTACCGCAGCATCCGTCTGTATAAAACTTTCTATTGCATATTGTTGGTTTGGCAGAATATTAATATTTCTAGCCTTTGCACTAACAATACCTGCCGTTACTGTGCTGGTTAAATTAAAAGGATTTCCAACTGCAAGTACCCATTGTCCAACCGCCACCTCATCTGAGTTAGAGTAGGGTATGGTAGGTAGATTACTTTCATCAATTTTAATTACTGCTAAGTCGGTAGAAGGGTCTGTTCCCACTACTTCTGCAGCATAGGTTCTGTTATCATTTAATGTTACTTCAATTTCTGTTGCTCCTTGAATTACATGGTTATTGGTAACAATGTATCCATCCTTTTTAATAATTACACCAGAACCTGAGGATTGCCTTTTTTGCGGACCTCTGTCATAGTACCTGAAAAAATCTCTGAACGGATCAGTAGAACGCATAGTTTCACCACTGCTTACAGAAACCACTTTTACGTGAACAACGCCATTAACTGTGCTATTTGCAGCTTCAATAAAATCTATAGAACCGGCCGGAACCGGGGCAAAATTTGCAAATTGAATGGTTGGCTTTAAGGATTCTGCCTGCTCTGCCGTTGATTTATCAGTTGTTAAAGTATGGGTTACAATTACAC
>JABDLV010000152.1 GCA_013001815.1 Bacteroidia bacterium | reverse complement strand
AACATTTTTAGCATCGGCTTATGCATCTTATATAAACGGAGTTAGTATTGCAGTGGATGGCGGCAGAACAGTAAGCTTATAAAAATATATTAAGTGAAAAAATTACAGAACTTTATTAACGGAGAATATTGCGAGCCGGTAAATGGCAAGTATATAGATAATGTTAACCCGGCCACAGCTGAAGTGTATGCACAAATACCGGACTCTAGTGCTGAGGATGTAGACAATGCAGTTAGAGCTGCGCATGATGCATTTAAAACATGGAGCGTAACTCCTGCAGGTGAGCGTTCCAGAATCATACTCAACATTGCTGCCGGTATTGAAAAGCGAATGGATGAACTGGTAAAGGCAGAAACGGATGATAATGGAAAGCCATTATGGTTGAGTAAAGAAACAGACATACCAAGAGCAGCAAGTAATTTTCATTTTTATGCCACTGCCATTGAACATTTTGCCAGTGAAGCGCATCCCATGGAAGACAAGGCAATTAATTATACCTTAAGGCAGCCCATCGGTGTTTGTGCATGCATTTCTCCATGGAATTTGCCCTTATATCTATTTACCTGGAAAGTAGCCCCTGCTTTAGCAGCCGGAAATACAGTAGTGGCAAAGCCTTCAGAGTTAACACCTGTAACTGCTTCTATGCTTGGAGAAATTTGCAAGGAAGCCGGATTGCCAAAAGGGGTACTGAATATTTTACATGGTTTTGGACATACTGCCGGTGCAGCAATGACTTCTCACCCGCAGGTAAAAGTAATTTCATTTACCGGAGGGACAAAAACCGGTGAAACCATTGCAGCATCTGTTGCAACACAATTTAAAAAGCTAAGCTTAGAAATGGGCGGCAAAAACCCCAACATTATTTTTGATGATAGCAATTTAAAACGAGCAATAAGCACTTCGGTGCACTCTTCTTTTAGAAACCAGGGAGAAATTTGTTTATGTGGTTCCAGAATATTTATTCAGAAGGGTGTGTATGAAGAATTCAAAAAGGGTTTAGTTGAGAAAGTAAGCAAACTAAAAACCGGTGACCCTTACGAGGAAGATAATTTTGTAGGTGCTATGGTTTCTAAAAATCACTATGAGAAAGTATTAAGCTACATTAAGTTGGCACAAGAAGAAGGGGGCAAAATATTAAGTGGTGGAAAAGCTGTAAAACCCGAAGGACGCTGCGCAAACGGTTACTTTATTGAACCTACTATAATTGAAGGATTGCCGCATGATTGCAGAACCAATCAGGAAGAAATTTTTGGGCCTGTAGTAACGCTTCAGCCGTTTGATACAGAAGAAGAGGTAATTGAATATGCAAATAGCACCAAATACGGCTTAGCCTCCAGCGTTTGGACAGAGAACTTGTCTCGTGCACACCGTGTTGCCGGTAAATTGCATGCGGGTATCGTTTGGATTAATTGTTGGATGATGCGCGACTTAAGAACACCTTTTGGTGGAGTTAAAAATTCTGGTGTAGGAAGAGAAGGTGGATTTGAGGCACTGAAATTTTTTACGGAAGAAAAAAATGTATGCGTTAAAATTTAATTTTTTATTTGTTTTTCTTTTTAACTGTTTATTCTTTTTCAGTGCAATATCTTATTGCCAAACCCATGCTTACCTCGTAGTTGAAAAACCCGGAACATCAAACCGGCAACTGTATAAAACAGGTGATGACATTTCGCTGAAATTAAAATCAGAATCGGTTTATTTAACAGGAACCATTGAATTATTACTAGACTCCAGCATGGTTGTAGAAGGTCATGCTATACGTTTATCAGAAATTGCAAAGATTAAGCATAGGCGAACGGGAGAACTGATGCCAAAGGTAGTTGGGCTTAGTTATAAATTGCCAATAGCGGGAGTTTTACTCATGCTTTTTGAAGGAGCAAGTGCCGAAATGCAAGGAGAATCTCCACTAGTAGAAGAAAATACAATGGTAATATCAGGTGCTTTAATTAGCGGAGGCTTATTACTTGGTACAGTAAGAAATAAAAACATGCATCTCGGTAAAAAGTATCGAGCTAGAATTGTTCGGTTCGATTTAAAATAATTTATTTTTTACTTGTATAACATGTTTTCACATTGAGAGCAGTGTACACTATCCAAAACAAAAATGTTGCTTCTGCTAGTCTTTGAAACAATCCAACAAAATTTCCTTCAGGTCCTGTAGCAAATAAATAGATGAATACCAGTGACAGAAACCCGCAAACAAAACTTACTGCAGATAAATTGCCATTTAATAAAAGCCCCTTTAGTTTTGTTCCAATTAATACTAATGCAAAGGGAGAAACAAAATAGGTCAACATTCCAAATGCATTATGCATCATTTGCAAGGTGCCAATGTCGCTTCTGCCTCTGCTACAGCCCATTTCACAAGG
>JABDLV010000147.1 GCA_013001815.1 Bacteroidia bacterium | reverse complement strand
CTTCTTCGACAAACACACCCATGTTTCCAAATTTTTCTATTCTGTTGTTTATTCTAATTTCTACATCTTTCTCAACAAGTTCATCCAAATGCTTTGTGATTTCGGTCTTAAGTATTTGAAACATTTTTTCTGGATTGGTGTGTGCACCTCCTGCCGGTTCTTGAATTATGCCATCAATTAATTTATTCTCAAGCATATCATTAGCTGTAAGTTTTAAGGCATCAGCCGCTTTTTCTTTAAAATCCCAACTGCGCCAAAGAATAGAGGAGCAAGACTCTGGAGAAATAACAGAGTACCAAGTATTTTCCAGCATTAACATTCTGTCTCCAACTCCTATTCCTAATGCTCCACCAGAGGCACCTTCACCTACTACAATGCAAATAATGGGAACTTTTAATTGAACCATTTCATATATGTTACGTGCAATGGCTTCCCCTTGTCCTCGTTCTTCTGCTTCTAATCCAGGGTATGCACCGGGAGTATCTATTAAAGTAACAACAGGTATATTAAACTTTTCTGCAAGTTTCATTAAGCGCAGTGCTTTTCTATATCCTTCCGGATTTGGCATTCCAAAATTTCTGAACTGCCTCATTTTGGTATTTACACCTTTCTGTTGACCGACAAACATTACACTTTGTCCTTCAATAGAACCGATACCACCAACCATTGCATTGTCATCCTTTACATTTCTATCACCATGTAGCTCAATAAAGTCATTCTTTGTAATAGACTCTATGTAGGCAAGTGAATAAGGTCTTTTTGGGTGACGTGAAACTTGAACTCGTTGCCAAGGAGTTAGTTTTTTATAAACTTCTTTACGTTCATCTTTAATTTGTTTCTCTAATTCAGAAACAACTTTTTTTGCACTGTCCGTTCCATCTTTGGCAATTTCTTTTGCCTTATCTAATTTTTCAAAAAGGTCTTCAATTGGTTTTTCAAAATCAAGAAATACCAAATCTGTCTCTTTACTACTCATAAAAACCAGGTTTAATAATTATAAATTATGCAATTAATTCTGCGCTTTTTAGCCCTTATTGCGACTTGTAAATATAACATTGAATTTTGTCTATTTTTAGTTTTTGAAAGTGCTATGATAGTTTTTCCGCATGCAAAGATTAACCTGGGCCTCAATGTGTTAGAGAAAAGGCCTGATGGATTTCATAATATAGAGAGCCTTTTTTATCCTATAAGGCTTTGTGATGTACTTGAGATAGTAGAAAATAGGTTGAATTCTGAAAAGAAAATAGAATTAGCTAATAGTGGATTGCCTACCGATTGTGAGTTGGAAGATAATTTAGTTTTTAAAGCTGCCTCAAGCGTTGCCTTAAAATTTGACATTCCCGCTATAAAAATACACTTGCATAAAATTATTCCCTCAGGAGCCGGATTAGGTGGAGGATCTTCTGACTCAGCATTTACCATTAAACTTTTAAATGATTTGTTTGAATTAAAAATGTCTGTTGAAGACATGAAAAAGTTGGCCAGTGAACTTGGAAGTGATTGCACTTATTTTATTTCTGGTGGTGCTCAGTTGGTAACCGGTGTAGGTGATAAATTAGAAAAACTATCAATAGACTTAAGTGATTATTATTTAGCTATAATAAAACCGAAGGTTCATATTAATACAGCAAGTGCATATTCAAAAATTAATCCGAGCACACCAACTGAATATATTTCAAGTATAATAAATACTGATGTTCACAATTGGAAAGAAAATTTAAAGAACGACTTTGAGGTTGTAGTTGTAGGAGAGAATTCAGAAATAGAAAAAATTAAATTATTAATGTATGAGAAAAGTGCGTTGTACGTATCTATGACAGGAAGTGGGTCTGCAGTTTTTGGAATGTTTAAAGAAATGCCCGAACTGAAAATTAGTAATGATGACTGGTTTGTTTGGACAGGAAAAATGTAATTACTTAGAGGCCCTTTTTAAAAGATAGATTGCGATTATCGCATAAACAATGTTTGGAATCCAAACCGCAAGAAATGGAGAAAGTGAGCCATTTGTTGCAAATGTAGAGCTCACCTGCATAAACATGATGTAACTGAAACTCAAAACTAGACCAAAACCAATTTGAAGTCCAATTCCACCTCTAACTTTTCTGCTTGCAATGGACACACCAATTAGTGTTAAAATGAAAGTGGCAAATGGAAATGAAAATCTTCGGTGATATTCTATTTCATAAAACTCAATGTTACCTGCACCTCTTTCTTTTTCACTAATTATAAATTGGTTGAGTTCTTTGTTGTTCATTGCTAAGGTTTCCCGCACTCTAAATGAAAGTTCTTTTGGGTGAAATTTTATATTCAGAATTTTTTTGTGTCCCTCAGTAATGCTTTCTTCTAAGCCATTAAGTTCTCTTATAAAATAATTTTCTGCTACCCAATAATTTGCAGTGCTGTCCCAAACTATTCTATCTGCAATAAGTTTATAAACTAAATCATTATTCTCGAATTTTTCATATGCAAATTGATAACCCGTATTTTTTTGCACACTAAAGCTTTGCATGTAGACAAAATTATCTTTTTCAATTTGGCGGTGAATATTTCGATCTTTAGATACGTAGGGGTTTTTTACATAAGTATGAATGAAGTCAATTCTTTTTTCATTGGCCTTTGGAATTATCCATCCATTAAAATAAAATGAGATTAAGGCTATAATTAATGCGGATACCAAATAAGGAACGAGTATTCTGTAAAAACTTACTCCGGCATTAAGTATGGCAATAATTTCTACATCGTTGGCCATTTTAGATGTAAAGAAGATAACAGCAATGAATACAAATAGTGGGCTGAATAGATTAGCAAAGAATGGAATAAAGTTTAAGTAATAATCAAAAATGATTGCTTTTGCCGGTGCTTCTTTTTCTATGAAATCATCTATTTTTTCAGAAAAATCAAATACAACTGCAATAGTTATAATTAACGCCAGCGCAAAAAAGAAGGTTCCTAAAAACTTCTTTATTATATACCTATCTATTTTAGTTGGAAATTTAAATTGCACTGAATTTATATTTTGCTAGAGATTTGTGGTGTTACCATATTTTTCCATTCGTTAAAAGTGCCTTCTAATATTTTTGCTCTTGCTTGTTTAGTTAAATCTAAGTAGAAACTTAAATTATGTAATGTAGCTAATTGTGCTCCCAACATTTCGTTGCTCACCATTAAATGTCTCAAATATGCTTTTGAATAATTTGTATCAACAAAGCTTGTACCTTTTTCATCTATAACAGAATGATCATTCCTCCACTTGTTATTTCTTATGTTTATTATTCCATCCCAAGTAAACAGCATTCCGTTGCGCGCATTTCGTGTGGGCATCACACAGTCAAACATATCAATGCCTAATGAAATACATTCTAAAATGTTTTCCGGAGTACCTACACCCATTAAATAACGGGGTTTTTTTGCCGGTAAGTGTGCACAAACTGTTTCCGTTACTTCATACATTAGATCATGAGGTTCTCCTACGGATAATCCACCAATTGCATTGCCATGGCAATTTAGCGAACTAACAAATTGTGCCGATTCTACCCTTAGTTTATTATACACACTACCTTGTACAATGGGGAATATAGTTTGGTCAAATCCATAATGAGATTCTGTTCCATTAAAATGATCTACGCTTCTTTTTAGCCATTTATGAGTTAGCTTTAAACTGGTAGCTGCATCATCTTCACTACAAGGATAAGGTGTACATTCATCAAAAGCCATAATAATATCAGAACCCAAAATTCTTTGAATATCTACAGAGGATTCAGGAGATAAGAATCGTTTTGAACCATCTATATGCGATTGAAAGGCAACTCCTTCTTCTGTAATTTTTCTAATATCTGCTAAAGAGAATACTTGGTACCCGCCACTATCTGTTAGAATAGGGTAGTCCCAATTCATAAATTTGTGTAAACCACCGGCATCTTTAATTATGTTTGTGCCGGGCCTTAAGTTTAAATGATATGTATTGCCAAGAATAATTTCGGCTTTGGTATCATCTTTAAGTTGTTGCTGATTAACTGCTTTTACTGTGGCTGCAGTACCCACAGGCATAAAAATGGGAGTTTCTACTTTGCCATGAGCTGTGATAAACTCTCCTGCCCTCGCTTCAGAATTAGGATCTGTTCCTAAAAGGTTAAATTTCATGTTCTTTAACAGCCAAACGTTAATATCTCGATAAAGATAGAAAAAGGGCCTGTTCTTAATCATTTACATTTGTATGATATGAGCACCGGTAATTAATTCATTCATTTAATGCTGAGTACAGCCGGATTAGTTGTTTTAATTGCCTTGGTGTTATGTACCATTATACAGCTTGTGTTTATACTTTTTGTGTTTGGTAAACTTGCTTTGTACCCAACACAGTTAGCTAATGCAAATTATAACGGACCAGTTAGCGTTATAATAGCAGCCAGAAATGAGTATGAAAATTTGAGGCTGAACCTAGATGGAGTACTAAATCAGGATTATGAAGAGTTTGAGGTGATCGTGGTGAATGATGGAAGTACGGATGTAAGTAATGACTGGTTATTGAACAAAGAAATAGAGGTAGAAAAGCTAAAGGTTATACATAGAAAAGAGTCTGCAGGCTCAAAAAAAGAAGCAATAAGCGAAGCGATTAAAAACGCCAGTTACCCGGTATTATTG